>NZ_JAAKXY010000001.1:600000-832965 GCF_011043775.1 Natronolimnobius sp. AArcel1
AGATCGTCGTCTCGAGCGTCGATACGGACGGCATCGACGGCGCGACCGATGTCGCCGGAGCAATTGCAGACGGGTCGACAATTCCCGAACAGGCGGGCCGCGATGCACTCGAGCGAAACGACGCACTATCGGTGCTCGAGGAGGCAAGTGCCGTGATTCGCACAGGCCCGAGCGGGACGAACGTTAACGATCTGCGGGCAATCGTCGTCGAGCCGTCGGAGTAAGCCAGAGCCAATGTCAGCGTCGGTCACTCTGCTATTTGCTCGTGGTCGCTTCGCCGCCGAGCCATGTCTGCAGCAATCTCGACGGCGTCGATCAGGCTTGCTTCGGAGGCAACGCCCTCGCCAGCGATGTCGAAGGCGGTGCCGTGGTCGACGCTCGTCCGAACAATTGGGAGTCCAATCGTGACGTTGACACCGGAAACGGCGTCGTCGCTCGAGAAGCCGAGCGTTTTGATTGGGATGTGGCCCTGATCGTGGTACATCGAGACGACGCAGTCGTAGTTACCGCGAGCAGCCTGCACATAGACAGTGTCGGGCGATTCCGGACCCTGTGCGTCGATGCCCTCCTCACGGGCCGCCTCGACGGCTGGTCGGATTTCGGCGTCGTCTTTGTCGCCGAGCAAGCCGCCATCGCTCGCGTGTGGATTGAGGCCGGCAACGGCGATTTCCGGGTCGCCGATACCCAGATCTCGCAGACCGGCGTCGGTGACGCGGATCGTCTCAAGGACGGTTTCAGTTGTAACCAGTTCGCAGGCCTCCCGCAGCGGGACGTGCGTGCTGACGTGGGTAACGATCAGGTCGTCTTCGACCAGCATCATCGAGTAATTCTCGGTGTCTGTGTAATCGGCCAGCATCCCCGTGTGACCGGCGTACTCGCTACCCGCGAGGCGAGTCGCCTGTTTGTTGATGGGCGCTGTCGCCATCGCGTCGATCTCGCCTGCGAGTGCGAGTTCGATCGCGCGCTCGATATATGCGAGACTCGCCTCGCCGTACTCCTCGCGAACAACACCGTACTCGAGGGCGTCGCCGTCGACAGCGCCGAGATCGAGAACCGGAATCGTGGTCGGATCGAACGACGCGTCAGAAACGGCGTCGACAGGCGCAATCTCGAGGTCGCTGTCGCACACGTCCAGTGCCTGTTCTAAGACACTCGCATCGCCGATGACGATGGGATTCGCTACGTCACACAGCCGTTCGTAGGCGGCGACGATGATCTCGCTGCCGACGCCCGCGGGGTCACCCATCGTTACCGCGACAGTCGGCCGGTCACTCGCAGTCATTGCGCTCGGCTAGCGCTGTGAGACAGTTAACGATACTCTTCTCCGTGCCGAAGCCGCCGGCTTTCGTGATGACTCGCGACCCCGCGAGGTCGCCATCGACGAGGTAGCCAACCGGAATGCCGTCACCGACTGACGCTCCCGTGAGTTCGATCGTCGTCACATCGAGGCGCTCGAGTGTCGATCGAGCGACCGAGCCGCCGGTGAGAAACAGTCCAGCGAGCGGTGCCAGACGAGCGGTTTCAGCGGCTGCCGTCGCAAGCGCCGTGCTGATTCGATCGCCCGGATCGTCCGTGCAGTCGGCCGCTGCTGCAGCCTCGCGAGCTTTGTCGACGTCTGCTGACTCGAGCGCGCTCGTCACGACTGCCTCGCCGTGTGCCTCGAGCCGGTTGCGGATTGCTTCGGCCGCGGCCGTCCCTGCCGTGTGCGGATCAGTGACAGCCTTGGCGGGGTCGATGCGGACGATTCGATTGTCGGAGACGGCACCGAGTTGCTCGAGCGTGCGCTCATTGATGCTGCCGACGACGCCGAGGACATCGCCGGTGGGCGACTCGAGCGCGGGTGAGTCCCCAGACTGCGGGACCGCCAATGCGCTCGCTAAACCGCCGCTACCGACGAACAGCACCGTTTCCTCGAGTGACTGGGCTGCGGTCACAATCGACTCGAGATGTCGCTCGTGGAGGGCGTCACAGGTGACGAGCGTCGGTTCGCCGGAGAGTGTAGCCTCGAGAGTCGTTCGGATCGCATCGCTCCCAGCGGCGACAGTGTCGATAGACAGCGGCTCACAGTCGTACGGTGACGCCTCGAGTTGAGACTTGACCGTGGACGATTCGACGCCGTAGCCCGCCTGTGCAAGCGGGATGCCATCGACGAACTGGATGCCGTTTGCGGTGAGACGGCCCGTCGCGGGAAACGCGGGGGCGACGACGGCAATCGAGGCATCGATCGCGTCGACCGCAGCGGTCACCTCGCTCGCCACGTTGCCCCGCAGCGTCGAGTCGACTTTTTTGTAGACGATCGAAGGTGTATCTGCGAGCAGGCGAGAGACAGTCGCACCCGCCGTTTTCTGCTCGAGTGCGCGCGTGTCTGCGTCCACAACGAGCACGTCCGGATCGGTCTCGACAGCGCCAGGGCGCTCGAGCCCGCTCGAGTCCGGACCGGCGAGAACGACCTGTACCGACCGGCCGTTTGCGGCGAACCCTAGTCCGGTGTCCATCGCGCCGGTATAGTCGTCTGCAACGACGAGCGCGCGTTCCATGGCAGTACGTTTGGATGGTGGTACAAACCGTTATCTCATTGTGTGTCGGTTCCCAAACCGAGACTATCTGATTTTCTAGATGTTGCCAGACAACAAATTAATCGAACACGAATACACAGCATCTGGGCCACCTACTGGAGGCAACAGTTGACGGCGCGTCAGCCACGCGTCTGACGCCTGTTCGGCCGGTATTCACACCGATTACGCCAGTATTCTTGTAAACAGCCGATGTGCGGAAAGATTTTTCTTACCCCCGCGATTACTACTGGTAGTGACTCAGACGACGCCCGACGAAGCGAGCGAGGCCTGTGGCTGTAAGGTCGGCCGGATCGCCGGGAAATACGATCTCATCGACCTCAACGACGACCTCGTCCGTTACTGGACTGACCGCACGGAGGATCGGTATAGCACCCGCGACCTGGCTGAACACGTCAACCAGCGCGTCCTGGAGGCCGCACTCGACGAGGCCGGCTTGCAGTACAAAGACGGAGAGGTCGAAAACACCTACCGGCTCCTGACGAGCGACGACGTCAGCAGCGGGACACGCGTCCAGACGCGCAAGGAACTCGAGCGAGATTCGGTCCCCGTCGAAACCGTCGAGCGCGATTTTATCTCCCATCAGACGGTCTATAACCACCTCACAGACTGTCTCGAGGCCGAACTCGAAGAGCCAAGCGATGCGGAGAAACTCGAGCGAAGCCGCGATAAACTTGGTGCGCTTCGCAACCGAACCGCAGCGGTGACTGAGGATACGGTTGCCCAACTCGAGCGTGGTGACGTCCTCGATATCGGCGAGTTCAACGTGCTCGTCAACGTGACCGTGACGTGTGAGGACTGTAAGACCCAGTACACGATTCGGGACTTGCTCGACCAAGGCAGCTGTGACTGCCAGTCTGCAGACTGAGGCCCAATCCGGTGACGGTCTGACGCTGATTCGTCGACGAAGTGGCGAGTGCGCTGTAGATTTTTCTGTAGGAACGCATCTGGTCGGATAGACTGAGGACAGCCCAATATACCACGGGCACATAATACATTGGTAACTGGTACGTCTCGCAGATCAGTCGATCGGAAACCGCAACAGCGCAGCAATCCCGTCGAAGGCCTCGAGGAAGCGCTCGCCGTCGGCGAAGTCATCGGGCACGACGACCGTGTCGCCGCCTTGCTCAGCCGTTCGGTCGCCAAGTGGCTGGAGTCGCTGCTCTTCGAGGCCGGTCGAGAGCAGTAGTCGGTCAACGGCATCATACTCGAGGGCATCGTCAACCTCGTCGTAGCCGTAGGCGACGGCCTCGTCATCGTCACGAACGCCTGCGAAAAAGTCCTCGAGTGCGTCACGAGCGTCACGGCGGTCTCGCTCGTCAATCGCCTGCTGGCCCGTTTCGGCGAGTTGGCGAAGCCCCTGTTCAGTGGCGTATTCGACGGCGAATTCGCCCTCGAGCAGGTCCTCGAGTCGGTGATCGAGGTCGGTTTCTTCGCGGAAGGTTTCAACCGTTCCAGTCGTCCCACCGAGAAGGACGGCGTGGGCGCCTTCATCAACGAACTCGAGTGTGGCGCGTTCAGCGACGGTATCGAAGAAGTCGCGCTTTTGGCGTTCGCGGTCGCGTTCGAAGCGTTCAGCGGACTGGCCACCGGCGCTTGATTTGCCTGGCACGTCGCTGTCGAAGCTATCGATCGGTTCGACACCGGTCTCATCGAGCCAACCAAGGGCTGCACCGCCGCGTTCGACGACGAGCAGTCCGTACGTCGAATCGGGTTCGGTCACGTCCTCGAGTGGCGAAAGGTCGAACTCGTTTGCGTGCTCGTAGATCGACTCCTCGATCGCAATTGGGAGATCGTCGAAAACTGTGAGCAGTTGCTCGCCGTCGACAGCCCCGGCGTAGATTGCGAGGCCGTTTTCGGGGATCTCGTCGTACTCGGTGAGCGCGCTGCGGACGCTCTCGAGGGAGTCGACGAGCGGTGTGGGAAGCGATTGCTCGTCGAGTTGGGAGGCTTCGGCGTAGTCCGTCTCGACGGGCTGGCGAGCCTCACCGATGGAGTCGTCAGGTGGCACGGCAAGTGTGACGAGAATATCTTGGTCGGCGCTGGCCGCAGCAAGGCGCTCGAGTCGGTCGTGAAGTTCGTAGTGAGCCATCGACATAGGTGAGTATCGTCACACGGCATGCACTGCGTGCCGAGCAACGGTGTGGAAGTTGATGGACGTGCGTCACGGAGTTGAAAAACTGGCTGGCGCTCTCAAGGCGGTGTGTAGTTCGTTACTCGGATGAGTGACGTGACTCTTGCTCGAGTCTCGCGTGGTCGTCCGACAGTGACTGGATCGTCGCCGGGAGACACGCAGAGAGATCGTATTCGTAGAGACACGTGGGGACTCGCGTCCGCAGATCCACCGACGCGGTTCCGAGGATGGCGAAGCCAGCGAAGATGATCAGGAAACCAACGAGGGCGCTGGCGGCGAGTTGTTCGCCAAGCAGCGCCCAGCCACCGAGCGTCGAGACGACTGGCACAACATAGAAGACCAGATTTGCCTGAATCGCCCCGCTCGAGTCGAGCAGTGCGAAGTACGCAAGATAGGCGAGCACACCGGCGAAGACGCTGACGTAGCCAAGCGCGAGAAGTGCCTCCGTTGTCCAGGAAATTGCACTGAACGACTCGCCGGCAAACGCCGAGAGACCGTGTGAGAGGGCCGCGGCAAGTGGCAGCCCCCAGGCGATACGAACCGTACTCGAGAGCGTCGCGTTGGCGCGGCGGATGAGAACGGCACCAAGTGCGGCGCTGACTGCGCCGGCAAAGAGAATCGCTCGGCCAACGGCGTCACCGCCGACGAGGCTTGCGGCGTCGGGACTGACCACGAGGATAACGCCGACAAGTCCGAGTCCCATTCCGACCGCGCCGCGGGGAGAGAGGCGTTCGTTCGAAAGGAGGACGGCAGCAAAGACCGGCGTCAAGATTGGGTTGAGGCTGAAGACGATTGCGCCGACGGCGCTCGTCGCATACTGCTGGCCGACAAATAAGAGCGCGTTTGCCAACCCGATAACGAGGCCCCCTGTTGCGAGGATACCGATGAAATCGCCCCGCGTGGAGGGCAGCAGTTCCTCGCGCGAGGACGTCAAGAGTACGT
Organism: Natronolimnobius sp. AArcel1; assembly: GCF_011043775.1. Lineage (NCBI taxonomy): Archaea > Methanobacteriati > Methanobacteriota > Halobacteria > Halobacteriales > Natrialbaceae > Natronolimnobius > Natronolimnobius sp. AArcel1. The sequence goes on from NZ_JAAKXY010000001.1 coordinate 605,650, forward strand.
AGCCGCCCAACAGTACCGCTGCAACGTCGAATCGAAGCGCAACGAACAACAACGGCGGGAAGTACTCGAGTCCAGCCTTTGCGGCGACGAACGTCCCACCAAAAAAGAGACTCGAGAGGGCGAAGAAGATGGCTGCTCGTCGATCCATTAGACACACACCTCTAGCGGGGCGACACGAGCGAGCGATAGATCGGTGTGACAAACTGTCCATTTGTCACGGGAAGAGCAACGTATGGTGGAAGGAAAACGCATACGAGAGCATATGATGCCAGCAGTCATATGTTGTCTCAGAAAATATTTCAGGAACCGAAAGCTATGTTCAGTGTGCCGCGATTTCACGGAGTGAAACAATTTCACAGGGCGAAAATACTTTGGTGGCTCGTGGACAACGATCAGTATGGAACCGTCGGAGGCGTCACTCGAGGAGATCGAGTTTCTCTCACTCTCGCCAAATCGGGTTGCAGTTCTCGGGTTACTCGCCGAGGAGAGCCATACGCGAACCGAACTGGCCGGTGAAACTGGCGCATCACAGGCGACGCTCGGGCGCATTCTCAGCGATTTCGCTGACCGCTCGTGGATCACGCGGGCCGGCAGCGAGTATCGGGCAACGGCAACCGGCTGCCTTGTCGCTGCCGGATTCGACGATTTACAAACAATTCTCGAGACCGAGCGCAAGCTGCGGACGATCGTCGAGTATCTGCCGAGCGAGGAGTTCGAGTTCGACATTCGGCGACTCTCGGACGCGACGATTACGCTCCCGACGCAGACGCGGCCGAACGCGCCGTTACAACGGTTGCTGTCGTTGCTGCGCGAGGGGGAGCGCGTCCGCGCTGTCTCACACGCGTTTAACGAACAGACTCTCACTGTGGTCCGCGAGCGCACCGGCGCCGACGTGCAAACGTTCGAGGGCGTCTTCTCACAGGATGCAATCGATGCACTCGAGGCAGACCCCTCTCTGCGGTCCCCGTTTCGAACCCTCCTCGAGAACGAGCGGGCGACGGTTCGTACTCGGCAGGAAGGCGTTCCGATCGCAGCGATGGTTATCGACGAAACCGCTTACTTGCTACTGCGAGACGACCATGGCGTGTTGCGGGCCGCAGTCGACACTGACGACGACGCGGTCCGGTCGTGGGCACACGAGCGATTCGAAGCGTACTGGGCGGATGCAACACCGCTCGAGGCTGGCGATCTTTCGTCGTCAACACCCGAATAGCGGACGGAAAAGTGGTGCCAAACCGACTAGTGATACCACTGCAATACTCACCAAAATCGTACAGACATGTCAGGATATCATTAGCCATTTAAAGTATACTTTTGTTGCCACCATGAATGTATTCTCCGTCAAAAACCCGTTTACACGTGTCCTCTGTTGTTCACAATCGATCGATTGGCAGTAGGAAATTAGGAATTATCATACGGCAATAACAATTATCACAGTTCGTACGAGATGAGTCAGTACGATGGGACTGAAGGCACCAGTGGCAATTACGGGGGGGAGGCAATGATAGCACGAAACGTCGTGACACGACGGATCCGTCGCCAGTACAGCGCAAAGATTGCAGCGTCGATCGGTACGATCATTGCCGTCACACTCGCGTTCGGCGTTGTTTTCGGCTATTACATCGTCTCGAGCCCGCCAGAGGAGGCGACGACACGAGGAGTGGGCGCGTTGACCGGGCTGTTGGTCATCTTCATCATGAATCTCGGTCTGTTTGGGATTGTTACTGGCGGGAACACCGCACTCTCGTTGCAACAACTCAGTTCGAAGACGGAACGCATCGGTGACGGCGAGTTCGATGTCGACCTCGAGACGGGCCGAAACGACGAAATCGGTCGACTGTACGCGACGATTGGACGAATGCGCGACTCGCTCGAGGAGTCACTGATAGACCTCGAGACTGAACGAGAACGCGCCCAAGAAGCCAGACGCGAGGCTGAGCAGCGGGCCGACGAACTCGAGGCAGAGCGAGAGCGAGTCGAGGCGACACGCCGGGAGGTTGAACAACAGAACGAGGCGCTGATCGCCGAGGCCGAACGTTTTTCGGCGACGATGGATGCCTGCGCTGACGGCGACCTCAACCAGCGTCTCGAGCCAACGGTCGATAACGAGGCGCTCGTGGCAATCGCTGACTCGTTCAACGAGATGGTCGAGACGATGAGCGAGACGATCACGGATATCCAGACCTCCGCTGAGACAGTCGAAGACGCCGCAACTGGCCTCCAAGCCTCGAGTGCACAGATTCAAGACGCGAGCGAGGAGGTCGCCGCGTCGGTCCAGGAGATCGCAGACGGCGCGGCGACACAGACCAACGAACTCGACGCTGCGGCGAGCGAGGTCAGCAACCTCTCGGCCGCGACCGAGGAGGTCGCCTCGACAACGGCCGCGGTTGCAGAGCAGTCTCGAGAGGTTGCAACGCTCGCTGCGGACGGTCAGTCAGTCGCCTCGACCGCTGTGACGACGACGGACTCGCTGGTCGAAAACACCGACGCCGTCGTCGAACAAGTCGACGAACTCGAGACCGAAACCGAACAGATTGGCGAGATTATCGCGCTGATCGATGACATCGCTGATCAGACGAACCTCCTCGCGCTGAACGCCTCGATTGAGGCGGCAACGGCCGGCGAAGACGGTGACGGCTTCGCGGTCGTTGCAAGCGAGATCAAGTCGCTCGCCGAGGAGACGATGGCTGCCGTCGACGACATCGAGACGACGCTCGAGTCGATCCGAAATCGGACCGAGGCCACAGCGGCCGATATTACGACCGTCGACGCCGAACTCGAGGAGACAGCATCGCTCGTGGCCGACCTCGAGTCGCGACAGGAGACGATTACCGAGGAAGTCGAACACGTCGACGAAAGCATTCAGGAGATTGCCCACACGGCTGACGATCAGGCAGACTCCGCTCAGGAGTTGACGACCATCGTCGACGAGGTGGCAGCCGTCTCGACCGAGACGGCGAGTGCCGCACAGCAAGCTGCAGCGGCCGCCGAAGAGACGACAGCAACGATCGAGACCGTCTCTGGAACTGCAACCGGGCTCGAGGACGACGCGACAGACCTCCGTGAGTTACTCGAAGCCTTTCACATCGATAGTCTCGGTTTGAGTTCATCCAATTCGAGTTCGAACACCCATGGTGGCTCGAGCACGCCGACAGCCAGAACGCCGCTTGGATCCTCCGGAGGTGAGACGCGATGATCGATCCAGTAACACTCAATCTGACTGGGGCCGGACTGCTCGGACTGGCAACGCTGGGATTCCTGTGGTATGCCCAAAGGCACTCGCCAACGGGTCGGCGCTACGGATACGCCGCCGTCGTCGCGAGTGGGGCAATGGCACTCTCGTATCTCGGGATGGGCATCGCGCATGGCGCAGGCTTCGAGACGGATGCGATCCGCTTTGTCGGCTACACGGGGCTCTGGACGGCGATCTGTCTCGTGGTAACCGGTGTTGCCGGTGCTGGAAGATACCTGACGAGTGCGTTACTGGCAATTGTGCTTACACGCCTGTGGGTAACCTACGCGAGTTGGCAGCTCGAGGGGACGATTGGGACGGTGTTGACGCTTGTCCCGTTCGTCTTGCTCGCTGCCGGCATCTACCTGCTGTTCGGCCCGTTCATGCGGGCAGCGTCACGAGTCAGTGGTGAGCGACGCCTCCTCTATACGAAACTGCGGAACCTGATCGTCCTCGGCTGGATTGCACTCGTCGTCACCGGTATGCTTGGTGAAGCAGCAGCGCTCACCGATGACTTCATTAGCCAACTGGTTGCCGCCTACGTCGAAGTGATCATCGTCGTCGGCTTCGGTGGCATTGTCCTCCGGAGTGCAGACGCACTCACAGAGACTGCAGCGAGCCGACCACTCCTTTCGCTTGGGTCCGGGTCAGATGCGGACACACTCGAGGCAGACACTGAGACACAAGCAGAATCGATCTGAGCAGGCCCGAACGGGCTACGAAACCGGCGGATAAACCAGTTAGTCGTCGCTCGAAATGCTCGCGGTTTCGTTTTGTTCGGGTTCAGAGCGATCGAACAGCGGGCTCTGTGGACCGGGGACGAAGGTGTTCAACAGGAGCGCAGAGAGCGCCGTGACGATAACCGGCTGACCGAAGAACAATTCGGCGTCGCTGGGCAGGCCCGAAAGCGCTTCGGGCGTAGTTGCAATCCCGAGTCCGAGTCCGAGCGAGACAGCGACGATTACCATGTTTCGGCGGTCAAGGCTCGCGTTCGTGATAATGAGCCGAACGCCACTTGCGGCGACCATGCCGGCCATGAGCAAGACGGCACCACCGAAGACCGACGACGGAATCGTTGTGACAGCAGCGCCGATGATTGGACTCAGGCCGAGCAGTGCAAGGATTCCACCGCCGATACCCACGACGTGGCGACTCATCACGCCCGTGAAGTTCACGATGCCGACGTTCTGGGAGAACGAGGTAATCGGGAACGCAGCAAAAATCGAGCCAATTGAACTCAAGAATCCGTCATTAAACAGGCCCCCGCGGAACTCCTTTGTGGTTGGGTTTCGGCCTTCTGCAGCCGTCACCCCCGACATATCACCGACTGTCTCCATCGCCGAGACGAGAAAGAGCACGGCGAACGTCGCAATCGCAATCGGCTCGAACTCGAGGCCAAAACGTGTCGGTTCGGGGAACGCGATCAGTGCAGCATCCCCAACCGGCGAGAAGTCAACGATCTCGAGGCCGGTGCCGAACGTGAGTGCAATGGCTGCGACGTAGCCGACGACGATGCTGATGAGTACGCTCAGCAAGCGTGTCACACCGCGTGTGAGCATGTTGAGAACGACTGCGACGCCAAGCACGAGACCAGCCAGACCGAGGTGATACAGTGCACCGAAGTCAGCGGCATCACTCCCACCCGCTGCGTATTCCATTGCGACGGGGATCAAATAGAGTCCGATGATCACGACGACGAGTCCCGTGACAAGCGGCGGGAAGAAAGGTTTGATGCGCTTGAACTGCCAGCCAATGAGTCCTTCCACAACGAAACCAGTAACCAAAATCGCACCGAACACGGCCGCTAAGCCGTAGTCAAGCCCAATCGAGATCGACGCTCCGACAAACGTGAAACTCGAGCCCATGACAATCGGCAGTCGAGCCCCAACCGGGCCGATAGTATAGGCCTGAATCATCGTTGCAATCCCCGAGAACAGCATCACCATCTGGACGATGTAGGCAGTATCCGCGGGGTTGAGGCCGACATCACCCGCGACGATGTATGCAACCGCCGTCGCTGGCACGATCATCACGGCAATATGCTGTAACCCAAGCAAGAGTGATTTTGGTAACGGCGGTTTCTCGTCAACGCCGTATTCGATCTGAACGCCCCTATCCGTTTCAGACGACATTGTGTGACCGCCACGTTGCAGATAGGTGTACAAAAAGGTTCGTAAAGACGGCTAGTACGCCCCAAACGATACACAAGTATGCATGAATAAAGATGTCTTAGAAATGAAAGTTGAGCGGCTACTGCTCGTCGTGTACCGTCACGTCACCATCCTCGACTGTGATGTCGATCAGACTCGTCGCGTCGTATTCGGTGTTGTCGAGTGCGGAGTCGCCGACTTTTCGCATTACGACAACGATATCGGCGATGTCGGCACCGATGTCATCGAGCGCCTCACAGATCGCTGCGAGTGTGCCACCCGTCGAGAGCATGTCGTCAACGATCACGACGCGGTCGCCCGCCTCGATGTCGTTGATGTACATTTCCGACTCCGAGTAGCCCGTCTCCTGGTGCAGCGAGACCTCACCCTCGAGACCGTACGGACGCTTACGGATCACGACGAGTGGGATGTCGGTCTGCAGGGAGAGCGCCGTTGCGAGGTGAATGCCCATCGCTTCGGGGGCGACGATTTTGTCGACATCCAGGTCAGCCGTCTGCATGACCTCGACGACAACTTCCCGCAACAGGTCGGGCTCGAGGCGGGGAACGCCGTTGCTGATCGGGTGAACGAGGTATTCGTAGCCGTCTTTGTCGATAATCGGTGCATCGTCCAGCGACGCGAGGAGTCGGTCCATACTGCTGGTTCGGAAAATCCATCCAAAAGTCGTTCGCTCTCGACTCTCTGTTGATTCACTCGGTTCCGAATACCTATGGCGGAACAATGTATGCTCAGTCCCTTTACAGACGTATCGTTTCATGCAATTAATCGAATTTTCGTAAACATCTAGTAGTGGAAGCGAGTCATCCTTCAGTATGACGTACGAGCATCTCGACTCGGACCTCGTCAACGAACTGCTTGGGAACGGCCGCGCGAGTCTGCGAAGTCTCGCCGAAGAACTGGACGTTTCCGTGACAACCGTCTCGAATCACCTCTCTGACCTCGAGGACGAAGGCGTTATCGAGGGCTACACGCCGATTGTCAACTATGACGAAGTCGGCTACGACGTGACTGCAATTATGCAACTCAAAGCCGAGGGGAACGCTCTCCCCGAAATCACGGAGACCCTACAAGATCACGAACAGATGATCTCCGTCTACGAAGTCACTGGCAACTACGACGTCATCGCCATCGGCAAGTTCACCGACACCGATGATATGAACGATCAGATCAAGACGCTGTTGACCGATCCAGACATCAACCAGTCGAACACCAGTGTCGTTCTCAATAGCGTCAGCGAGAACGAGCAGTTCGAACTGGACACCGACGCGTAACAACCAGGACAACACCATCCGACTGCGACTGGCATTCGCCAGTCTGGGGCAATCGATACAGTCGGCTGTCACACTCCAGTTGCGTTCTGTCTCTCCTCGAGTGTCTACTGCCCGACTTGACAATACCGGAACGGTCTGTTCCAGTGGTGCCAACATTCGAAATAGACAGTTTCGGCAGTAGTATTCTAGACCGATATATTGTGGATAAAGCGTAGACAGTTCTCGAGGATGACAACAGATCAGTATTAGAGTCACGAGATACAACAGTGCCAACCATATTCGTCAAGTTTTCAGATTACCGGTCAAATTCGACAGACTGTGGTTAGATTTCGGCACAGTGTTTCTTGTACGGACTCAGCTGGAGTGTCAGTCTGGGAGCGCACAAAAGTACAGGTTGATAAATATACTAGATAGTGGTAAGTCTGCATAATAAACAATACATAAACATGATTATCGCAACAAGAGCAGGGCCATTCCAAGAGCGGTGACTCGAGACATACAGAGGATAACTGAACAGTTGTTTTGTTTATAAGAACGACGTGAAACGTCAAAGACGCCAAAGACAGAGAGAGAAAGAAGGATCAAAACGCTTGAGACTGGTGAAATCTCGGGTAGCGTTCGATCCACTCCCTTCACACCGACGCTGATGGGGCAATCAGCTTCGTAGCGAAGCGAGCTGGTGGAACCCAGCACATATGACTAACCGTTCGTTCAATATAGGTCTGTTGCCTCGTTTCTCAGTCTGGAACCGCGCAACTGAGAAATATCTGCGCCGCTGGAGGCTGAACAGAGACTGAATGAATAGTCAGTAACAGTTAAGACGCTTGCTGACTAACCAGTCAGCCAGATAGGGATGTTACTACTTACATTCGTATGAATGTAAGTTTCCTCGAGATCTACGGATACAGGCTGTAACACACGGATTAAGAGATGATGGAAAATCCACGCACTACACTGGTCGCGACAAGTATACGTCTTACCTGTCGGGGTCCGCTGTGGCACACCACGGACAGAACGACAGTTCTGTGTCGAGTTCCCGGTAACACGACGAACAACGGGCCGTTCCCTGGGCCTCGAGTTGGAGGTTGTGATGCTGTGCAAGGAGGTACGCATCAAGTACGCAAAGAGTACCGACAATCACGAGCGGGAGACCATCCCAGAGGGTTGCCGATCCGACGTCAGTGAACACCGATTCGGGGACAAAAACGAACGAGACGGTGACCAAGAGGGTAATCCAGCCCAACGCACGGAGCCACCGTCGGAGATAGAGCTGTCCAAGTCCGGGAACAAACAGCGTCAATCCGGCTGCGAGCCACGGCCGCTTGGATGATTGGTCGCCCATACACTGACTGAATGATTAGTCAACTATAAGCGTTCCGTCGACAAACTACTATCAGAACGTGAACCACACTCACCACCTCAATTACGTATGCAATGTGCGTTCGATATGAGTCTCAATTAGCGCTCGATTCCGATCGAGAAGATCGCGATCGTCAAGCGCCGTTCCTCGCTCCATGGCCCCATACAGCATCGAAAACAGTAACTCAGCCTGGCTCTCAGGGTCCACAGCGACGAATTGTCCGGTTTCGACTCCCCATTCAATCGTCTCCTGCAGTGTTTCGATGATGATTTGATCAGATCGCTGTATCTGCTCGTGATACGTACGGTTATGCGGTGCTTGTGACCGAGCCTCAAAAAACGCTTGTCGGAACTGGAGTTGCTCGTCATCCATCTCCGTCGGCAAGACGCGGTCGATAACTGCCTGCAGTTGGGCGGCCGGCTCATCGTAGTCCGCATCGATAAGTGAGGCCTCGAGACGTTCACATAACTGGGTGAAAAAGTCGTTGAGAATGGCTTCCTTACTGTCGTAGTGGTAATACAGCAGTCCTTTGCTCTTTTCGAACTCGGCTGCAATCTGAGACATCGTCAACTCCGGATAGCCGTTTTTCGAGAGTGCACGATACACTGCCCACATGATTTCCGTGCTCGTATCAGCAGGTTCCTCCCCTTCGGACCCCGACCAGTTCGTGCCCGACGTGTCTGCCATACGCCCTCGAACGATTGTCGAGCATAAATAGTTCAGGATCGATCCACTTGCTGAGTGTCGGTGCCGTACTCCGAGTGTAGAATAACTATTCACTGACCGCACATGAAACATAATGTGAGTTGGATCGCTCGTCTCGTCGTGACGTCGATACTATTGAAACAGAAATAACAGGTAGTTAGGTGTCGTCGGACCGCGACGAGGATGCGGAAACGACATCGATTGGCACGCCACTCATTCCTCGATCAGTATCCGCATCGCCGAATCCGGCGCTCAAGACACGCGTCAATGCCTCTTCGGAAGTTTCATCTAGTGAAGTCACCTCGTCGGGATCAACTTCGACAAGAAAACCGGTTGTGATATTCGGCGAGGTCGGGATGAAGTACAGTTCTCGATCGTCAGGGGCCGGTTGGCCGGTTTTGAACGCGGTCATTCGTATCTCATCCCAGACCTCGAGTTTGACGGGCTCTTGGAGTTGGTCCTGATCACCAACTGCTGTTTCAGCAGCGGTCTTCGAGGCATTGTAGACGACCCGAACGCCGGGTATAGAGTTCGCACCAGAATCAAACATCCGCTCAGCAACGGGGCCAACGGTAGTTCGCATCATCGATCCACAGCCATACAGGATAACCGCAAGAATACCCATAGACACCACAACTCGGAGGAATGCCGTTGCCTGTTCGCGGGCCATCTCGTCGGCGATGACCCCCTCGAGAAGCCAGTCTGGAACGAGGAACCCAGGGGTCAGACTTTCGATGAAGCCATAGAGCAAGTAGAGCACGAACCCAGTGACGAGCACCGGTGCGAGAACGATCAAACCGCGTGCGAAATCTCGTTTCCAGGTAGCCATCTGTACGAAGCCTGTCGTTCATATATATGATCTGCTGGGACACTAATCAATCTATCGTCATCCTGAAACCGATGGGCAACAACGGGCTGAGCACTACTGGCCGACATACTCACCATCATCGTAACAGCAACGCTATGATTCGAGTGTAACGTACTCGAGAAGTCGTTCCCGGAGGCCATCACAGAGCAGATAGTTGGTTGATAGTGAATCGAGTTTGGTCAGAGAGTGGATGAAGATCTATAACACAGTTTCTCTACACACAGATTCAGTGGCGCATGTCAACGACAGTGATTCAAAGACAAATAACGACTCGAGACAAACTTGCTCAAGTGGTATATATGAAGGTCGGAATAAGTGGTGTCAAGGTATCTAGAGGCGGCAATACATCGGTCCTCACACGAAAACTCAAACTTTTTCACCGAACGGGTCAACGCGTGGCTAATGGCCGACACCGGCGACGATCGTGTCTACTACGTCATCAGCGATCTGCACATCGGTGGCGATGAACAACTCGAGGAACTACCGTTTCGCGAGGAGTTACTCGCGTTTCTCGAACGGCTCGAAACGACAGACGAGAACGCTGAGTTAGTGATCAACGGCGACGCGTTCGGGCTGTGGGAGATCACCCACACCGATGGCATCGAAAAGTTCGATCTGCTCGAGGAGACGTATCCAGAACTCTTCGAGCAGTTGCGGGCAACGGGCGAGCAGATTCCGATTACGCTCTTGCCGGGCAACCACGATCACGAACTGGCAGCGTACGATGCATACGTGGATCGGTTTGCGGCGTACAACGTCGACCTCGTCCAGGAGCAGTCGACGACCCGTCCACTCGGTGACCGGGTGATCCACTTCGAGCACGGGAACCAGCAGGACCCAAACAACCGAATCGAAGACTGGGGAAGCCCGCACGCGTCGCCGCTTGGGTACTATTACAATACGCTCGTGACGAGTCGTGCTGGACGCGTCTCCGATCGCGGCCGGTACAACTGGCTCAAAGACGTCCAAGCGGTGACCCCGACCGAATGGATGCCGATCTGGCTGGCTTCGAAGTACTTCTATCGCGAGATGAACCCGTTATTGCGGTATGCGCTGGTGCCGTTCTTGCTGTTGTTCAACATCAGTGCGATTCTCGCAATTTTCGCAGGGCTCGATCTCGCAGGCATCTGGTCAGAACCCGTCGATGACGCGACCGCATTTCTTGGCCAGTTTGGCATCGCTGGCACCGCGGTCTGGTACTTACTCGCTGTTAACATCGCTGTCGCCGGGTTGCTGTTGCTCGTCGGAGTCCCCGTCTACTTCTTGCGACGGGACATCAAGCGGACGATCAATCGGTTCGGCATCCTCGAGACCGATCTGACGGTCGACCCAGCAACGCCGTACGAGACGGCTGCCCGAAACGTCTTCGAGCAGCGCCCGGACACTGCCGTCTTCTGTTACGGCCATACACACCGACCGGAACTTCGACAGGTCGATGGCAGAGCCCTTGTCAACTCCGGCACATGGCTGAAGCGACTCCACCGACGGGATGGCGTTACTGGGCTGCTGCCGCCCGTTTTCTATCCGTCCTATCAGCTCTGTACCGTCCGGATCGCCGCGGTTGATGGCGACATCACCGTCGACCACCAGGCCATCGAAAAACCAAGCCCAAGCGGCGAGGAACTCACACTCACCGAACGGCTGTTGACACTCGGCCGCACGCCAAACCCCGAACTCCCCGAGGGAACCGTCCTCGAGGATGCAGTTGCCGAAAGACAACAACCAGAGCACTGAGACCACCCAGTCGCCGTGAGAGTCGTCTCTTGATGCAAACATTGATTGGTCTGCTGAAACTATCTGTGAGCGATGACTGCGATTTCTGTCGACGGACTCACCAAGGAGTTCGGCGACGTCACTGCGGTGCGTGAGCTCTCGTTTGCCGTCGAATCCGGTGAGTTATTCGGACTGCTCGGCCCGAACGGCGCGGGCAAATCCACGTTGATCAAGATGCTCGTCACTCTCCTCCAGCCGACGGCCGGAACCGCGACGGTCGACGGCCACGACATCCACGACGAGCGTGGAGCCGTCCGCGACAGTATCGGAATCGTCTTTCAGGAACCCGCACTCGACGAGGAATTGACCGGTGCCGAGAATCTGGCACTTCACGCCCGAATGTACGGCCAGCGAAAGGCCGAACGCGAACAGCGCATCGACGAGATCCTCGAGTTAGTCGACCTCACCGATGAGCGAGACGACCTCGTCGAGAACTACTCCGGTGGAATGAAACGCCGCCTCGAGATCGGACGGGGTTTGATGCACGAGCCATCGGTGCTGTTTCTCGACGAACCAACCGTCGGGCTGGATGCGCGCTCGCGGCGCGACACCTGGGAGTACATCCAGCAAATGAACGACGAATCCGGGATTTCGATCGTGTTGACGACCCACTACATTGAGGAAGCAGAACACCTCTGTGATCGCGTCGCGATCATCGACGACGGCCACATCGCTGCCCTCGACGAACCCGCTGCGCTCAAAGCCACACTCGGTGGCGACGTCGTCACCCTCGAGGTCGACGGCGAGACGACGCCGTTGTGCACCCGCCTCGAGCGCGAGCCGTGGGTTGCCGAGTACGCCGACAACGACGGTGTGATCCATGTCACACTCGATACCGCCGAGTCGCGCATCGCTGATCTCGTTCGTCTCGCAGACGCGGCTGACGTGCAACTCTCCTCAATTGACCTTCGAAAACCCAACCTCGAGAGCGTGTTCCTCTCGGTGACGGGCAGTACGTTCGACGAACGCGACGCCGTAGGGGCACCATCAGGCGATAGCGCCTCTGGAAAAGAGCAACCGCTCGAGTCGCCAGAGGAGGTTCAATGAACCGTATCGACCCACTTGGCATCTACGGGCTGTGGCTACGGGATATCAAGCGCTTCCTGCGGACGCCGTCGCGAATCGCAGGCGCGCTCGCGATGCCGTTGCTCTTTCTCGTCTTTCTTGGCTACGGCTTCGAGGATGCAGCGCTGCCGGGACTTGCCGACGACATCGACTACATTCAGTATCTCGTGCCTGGAATCGTCGGCTTTACCATGATGTTCGGTGCCTCCTTTGCTGGCCTCTCGATTCTCTCTGATCGGGATGTCGGCTTCCTCAAGGAGATTCTGGTTGCACCGATCAGCCGGACCTCAATCGTCCTCGGGCGTATCGCTGGCGGGTCCACAACCGCGTTCTTACAGGGTATTCTCATCCTCGTGTTCTCGGTTCCCCTTGGGTTTCGGTTTGCGAGTCTCTTCTCGCTGCCACTGGCGTTTGGCTTTCTCGTCCTGATTGCGGTGACGTTCGTCGGCTTTGGCATCGCACTCGCCTCGCAGTTTCGAGACAGTGAGGGATTCATGCTGATCGTCCAGTTCATCATCTTCCCGCTGTTTTTCCTCTCGGGCGCGCTGTTTCCGATCGACGGCCTTCCTGGCCCCGTCCAGTATCTCGCCTACGTGAACCCGCTGACCTACGGCGTCGACGGACTCCGCGCGGTGTTAATTCAGGAGTCGATGTTCCCTGTCCTGTTCAACGCCGGCATTCTCTCCCTCTCATCGCTCGCAATGGTCGCACTTGGCGCGTACCTCTTCGAACGCGTTGAAGCCGTCTGACCGCTCAAATCGCATCATCCGGCTCGTGTTCAGCAGCCATCCGTCGTGCCTCAGTGGCGTACTGCTCTCGCAGTGCTGGCTCATCGACGCGTCCGAGATTTGCAGGGTCGGCATCGACAGCAGCGGTCGTCTCTCGAACGTCAGCAGACGACGTGAGTGCTCGCTCTTTGCGAAAGTACTGTGATCCATCAGGCGTCGCGTAGGTCAGAATAATCAGGTTCTGCTCGTCGTCCGAGTACGTCCGTTCAACGAGCCAGACTTGAACCGCGTCTTCATTGTCCATACAGGGCCAGTCACCGACCGGCCCGAAATAGCTCGGTGGTCGATACAGTAGACACCAGAGACGATCAGCCCTCGAGTCCAATCCCCTCAGCGAGCAACTCGTGTGAGCGCAGGACGTCGTCGTGGTCCGCGATGAGATTCTGGACAATGACCTCGTCGACGCCGACGCGGTCAGTCAGTTGCTCGAGCAGGTCGCCAATCGTGTCCGGACTGCCCGAAATCGAGCGTGGCCAGCGGTCCTCGGGAAGCGGGTTCGGTGTCGGGTCGGGAACCCCACCGAGTTCGTCGATTGCCTCCTCAACGGGCGGCAACGAACCAACGACACCCTGGCGCATTCGCTGGTAGGAGGCCTCTGCAGTGGCGCGAAGCCGTGCGGCCTCCTCGTCGGTTTCGCCACAGGCGACGTTGACCGCGAGCATGCCTGTTGGCTCGTCGGGGCCAGCGCCGAACGCGGATGGCTCGAAGTTCTCGCGATACACCGCGAAAGCGCGCTCAGCGAGCGTCGGTCGGATAAACGCCGCAAAACAGTAGCGCAACCCGAGTTCGCCCGCGATTTTCGCACTCGAGGGACTCGAGCCGAGGACCCAGATTTCGGGGACGCCGTCCTCGCTTCGGGCGAGTTGGAGTTCGGCAGCGGGGTCGGTACTGGGAAAGCCGTCGTAAAGATAGCGAGCGGTTTCTTCGATTTTCTCGGCGTGGTCGCCGTCGGGGTCCTCTTTGCGACGGTCAGTGCCGAGTGCGCGGTCGGCCGCTGGGACACCCGTTGCCCGCCCGAGACCGAGATCAACCCGATCCGGAGCCAGTCCGTCGAGCGTGCTGAACGTCTCGGCGACCTTGAATGAACTGTAGTGATTGAGCAGGATCGTCCCCGACCCGATTCGGATGGACGACGTTTCGGCCGCGAGGTGGCCGATGAGGACTTCTGGCGTCGTGCTGGCGATTGAGTCACCCAGCGCGTGGTGCTCAGCGAGCCAGTATCTCGCGTAGCCGTGTTTCTCGGCCAGTTGCGCGAGTTCGACCGTATTCTCGTAGGCATCGGTCGCGGACCCACCCGCCGGAACAGGCGCGAGATCGACGATAGAAACGTCCATGGAAACGGTTGGGAACGCCGTCGTATAATCGTTATTCTCCCGCCTCGAGGCCGATTCTACAGTCTCGAGTCAAGCGAGCGTATGCTGTGGCAGTATCAAAGGTGGGTAGCGACAATCGAAAGCAGGTCCATGCAGAACAGACTTAGTACTAGCTATTTAATATACAATGGAATTTGTCAATCTTGACAGTCAGTGCGAAAGCAACGTGCTAGTACAGGTGGCAACTGACGGGCCTCAAACGAAGCACGCTCGGCACGAACTGCACTCGTGACCGACGACGATTCGGCCTCGAGCGAGAGCAAGAGCGTGAGTGATCGCCCACCACATCAGACAGATGAGGTGGCACACGACGTCAACTACCGCGAAGCGCCCGAGGCATACGACAGTGGCCGTGGCGAGGAGGGCGTGTTCAAGGTCCAACCCTACAAATCAGAACTGCTCCCGCTGTGGGGATACGCCGATCACGAAACCGCAGACGAGAGTGGCGAAGCCATCTACCGGCAGTTTCAGCAGTACAAAGCCGATGACGACTTCGTTGGGATGGATATGGCCCGAAAGTACCTCCAGATGGGATACACACGAGCGATGCGGTACGCAAAATACCCTGGTGGACAAAAGTACGAAAACGGACAGGAACGAGAACCTCTCTTTTGGGCAGACAGTACAAAGCGCAACGCTGCACTCGTCTATGACGTCTGGCTCTCGCTCGTTCGAGATGACGACCGCTATCAGGAACTCGAGTCAGCACATCGTGATCGTACTGAGTGAGACGATTGCGTGGATGTGACGAGAGAACAGAGAGGCGCTACTCCACTGTGTCGGTCTGAAGCTGGCGGAGGCGCTGGATTCGCTTGTGCGTCGGTGGATGCGTCGCACCCGTGGGAAGTAGCGACCGCGAAGGGACGATACAGAAGGCGTTGAACCCCGCAACACGGCGGAGATCGGTGTCCGGCGGCGTGGACGCCGAGTGTAACGTCGCGAGGGCGCTGGCGAGTGCAAACGGCTTGCCCGTAATAGCGACGGCACCACGGTCAGCAGCGTACTCGCGATATCTCGAGAGCACAAGTGTCCCCGGCAGCGTGACGAGATAGATCGGCACGCCGACGAACAGGACGTACAGAGCGATCCAGAACGGGAACCCGACGACCATCGTTGCGGGCGTCATGGCTCGAGTCGCCAGCGTGATCGCAATAATCGAAATCGTCGTCGGGAATCCGGCAATCGTCATCACCGCCGAGTCGCTGTTCTTCAGATGGGCGAGTTCATGGGCGAGTACCGCCTCGAGTTCGTCCCCCTCGAGCGTCTGGAGGAGGCCAGTCGTCACACAGAGGACGGTTCTCGAGCCGGTTCCCGCCGAGAGCGCGTTCGGTTCGTCGGCGGGGATAACGGCGACTGGCGGGCGCGGGATGTCTGCTTGCCGTGCGAGACGCTCGGTGGTGTCGTACAGCGGCGGATACTGCTCGCGGTCGATAGCGACGGCGTTCGTTGCCCAGTAGGCGACGTAATCAGCCTGCGTGACACAGCCGATGAGGACGAGCGCCAGGACGGCACAGATCACGAGTGCGAGTCCCGTGGGTGCAAGCGTAAAGAGGACGCCAAGCAACACGCCATAGCCCGCGAGCGTGAGGATGAGCGCACACAGCATCCGTCCGAGGAGACGAGTGTCAGTCGGCCGGTTCATACGAACACAACAACTGGTGTGGACATATAGCTAACTAGTTGTTTCTGACACCGATTCAACGTCGCTGTTGGACATGGATTGCCGACTACCGCCGGCTCCGGTTCGTCGCCGTTACACAGTGAATTGTGGGTATAGGCCACTGTCTGTCAGTAAACGAGAATAGTGTGCCAAATCGGCGGACCGTCGCAACGTATCCCACTTTGAAGAAGTCTATCGCTCAGTACTGGTGTTCGAAGCGGAGCTCGTGAGACTCATATGAGTAGGAGTTGACACCGAGTTCAGCACACTGTGACTCGAGA
The DNA here is from genome assembly GCF_011043775.1 of Natronolimnobius sp. AArcel1. Classification (NCBI taxonomy): domain Archaea; kingdom Methanobacteriati; phylum Methanobacteriota; class Halobacteria; order Halobacteriales; family Natrialbaceae; genus Natronolimnobius; species Natronolimnobius sp. AArcel1. The sequence continues at coordinate 622,197 of NZ_JAAKXY010000001.1, forward strand.
TCGGCTGGACGGATAGCGGTGTACTCATCCACTTCCGTTTCGAGATGCTTGCAGAACGCAATTGTGATGTCTCGGGCCTCATCGCGACTGTCTGTGGCCTCGAGAACCACCGCTAGATCCGGATCGTCGTAATCGGGTTTGATGACGTAGTCACCCGGTGTGAAGGGGTTCTCTGGGTATTCGAGATTCGTGTGTTTGTAGGTGTAGAGTTTGATGTTCTGATCGTCACAGTACGAGGCGAGCTTCGCGGGGTGAATTTCTCGCCAGTTGCCAGGGCCTTCATCGAGCAGATTCGGGAATGTGACGTTTACGGCTTCGCCGTCCATTTCCTGCCCGTATGCGGTCGTATTTTTCTCCGGTGGTAACACCTCGACGACGACTGCAACTGAGGGATCATTGTCTCCACGCTTTATCACCCGCTCACCGGGTGAAAACGGATTTTCGGGTTTCTGGTTGAGGTGTGCTGTATTTGGACCTAAATCGTGGAGTTCGTTCATCGGGCGTGCAGCAAGGTGTGCGAGTTTGTCAGGTTCCTGGCCCGAATACGCCTCCTGCGTGTGGACCTTCGATGTGAGTGTTTCAGTCCGTTCCCAACCAAGAAGGATAAGCGCATCTTCGTTATCTCGGTGCCAGACCATGACGATAATGTCGTCATCTGGGTCGTTCTCGAGAAGGTTTGCAGGACGAAATGCGGAGACATCTCTCGAGGTTTTGACGTCGATTTCGTAGCCAAAGACCTCGAAGTCGTGACCGGAGAAGCTCTCTGGGTTACAGCGACGAATTGCTTCTTCGTTTTCCCAGTTCCACATCTCCACAGGGAGATACTCTCGGCAGAACTGCTCGAACGCCAACTCACCGAGGTTGCCGATGCGTTTCACATCGAGATCACCTGTTCCCTGGATTACTGCTTGATGGTGGGCTCGTTCTCTATCGATTTCGTCCGGTGTATAGAGATACATTACACGCAGATTACCTGTCCGCCACCTATAGTTTTCGTATTGGTGAATACCAATGGAGACGGGAACTACGATGTGGCAACGCCGGAGGAAATCGACGGCTTTGGAGTACTGATGGCCTCGGTACTCATAGGGCTCATCACGACCGGGTGCCGAGTCCGGCTCAGAGCGGAGCAATCGTCATCGGCCGCTCGAGGCTACGAGCGACTGTCCCAAGACGGTTATGGTGAGCCCTTTTCAGTCGTCTCGAGTACCGGATGAGACAATAGCGGCGTTGTGCGCGTCGATGAGACTCTGAATGCGGTCCGTTTGGGTCGGAGAGAACATCGCTTGGACACACCGTGATGGAGATCGGGTGCCGGTGGCCTCACGCGTTGGTGGGGACGTCGGCGTGGCGTGGTCGGTCGTGTCGCTGTCTGGTGTCGCGTCGAAGTCGGTGTCAGTTCGGGGTTGGGTGTGTGGGCTGGAACTCATGGGAGTTGCGTGTATAGGGGTCGTCGAACGGTCGTCTCACAGTGCGTGAGGTCTCGAGGAGTGATCGAAGACGGGCAGCTACAGCGAGAGCGAGCATGGCAGCCGAGTGGTGTGTCATCGGTACCACCTGCTACAGAGCCATTCATCATAAAAGTTCATGTTATAAAATTCGAAATGTGCTGTGTCATAGCATTGCATGAATTGATACTCGAGTTAGTCGCACTCGAGTACCACTGATTCGAGTGGCACCTGAAGCCCGTACCGCTAAGGTCGCCAGCGATGAGCACTCGAGTAGCATGGGACCGAACTCTGGGGAGAGTCAAACACCAGCCGCAGGTGACGCCGACGCACCGATCGACGTGAGTTTCGTCGTCCCGGCTCGAAACGAGGCTGCGTACCTCCGCGGAACGCTTGCGAGCCTTACCGCCCTCGAGACGGCCTACGAGTACGAGGTGATCGTCGTCGACGGGAACTCGAGCGATCAGACGCCCGCGATTGCACGCGAGTACGACGCTCGACTGCTCGAGGGCGATGGCTCGAGTATCGCCCAGGGGCGAAACGACGGTGCCCGACACGCGAGTGGCGACTGGCTGGCATTTATCGACGCTGATACGCGAGTACGCCCGAACTACGTGACTGATCTCGTCGGGTATGCGGAGGCTACCGACCTCGCGGCCGCGAGTTCCTACTGTCGGATGACTGGCCCAGTGCGAGCGAAACTGATGGAGGTAACGCTCAATCACATCTTTTCGCGCCTCGAGAAGCCAATTTTGCCGGGGTTTAACTTCCTGATCAAACGGCGTGTCTTCGATGAGGTCGGTGGGTTCCCGACGGTCGCCAACGAGGACACGGCCTTTAGCCGTCTGCTCGGACGTACGTATCCGACCGGCTACTATCCCGGCGTGCTGGTCGAGTCCTCGGGCCGGCGCATCGCCACGCAGGGCCTCACCGGCACGTTGTATCATTATGCTCGGCTGGATCGAAAGCGCCTGCAGGCCGGGGCCTAACACCCCGCTCCGACACACGAACGGCAAGGATGGACTTTTTGCGCGTCGACAACGCCAACTCGACTATGACAGTCGACACCGAAGCCGCACACCTCCTCGAGAGCGAGCCGTTGATGGCCCATCTCGGAACCTGCGTCGATGGCCGGCCACACGTCGCCCCAGTCTGGTATCGCTACGCAGACGGCGTTGTCGAAATCGTCACAACTGGTCGGAAACTCGAGAATATCCGCGAAAATCCGCGCGTGTCGCTGTCCGTCCAGGCTGACGACGCCGGCCAGACGAAGTGGATGGTCACACTGCTCGGGACGGCCACCATCATCGAAGACGACGAGGAAGGGGACGCCGCTCGAGAGCGGATCAACGACAAGTACGGCGCGGGATCGAACGCCTACGAAGAGAATACCCTCGTTCGAATTGAGATTGGGTCGAGCAGCTATCAGACGTACTGATTCCGGCGTGTGCGGTCAGACGTAGTCACTCTCGTCCAGAACGTCATCGAAGCTCCCGCCATCGTATCGGATCGCATCCCAGCCCGCAGCCTGTGCGCCCTCGATATCGCTGTCGCTGTCTCCGACCATCACGTACTGGGCCGCCGGCAGCTGCGTCTCGAGTTCGCGATACGGTGCTTCGTCGGGTTTGTGCGCCCCAACGTCGTACGAGGTGACGACCGCATCGAAGTAGCGCTCGAGGTCGTTGCCCCGGAGTTTCGCCAGTTGCCAGTCGCGGACGCCGTTCGTGAGCACGCCAAGGTCGTGCGCATCTGCTGCTGAAAGCTGCTCGAGAACGCGACGAGCATCCGGCGGTGGCGAAAACGACTCGATCTCGGCCTCGAGCAAGGCGGTTGCGTACGGTTCGGGATCGTCACAGCCGTCGATTCTGGCGAACGTTCGTCTGATCGGGTCTGGCTCACACTCGTCGAAACACTCGAAAAACGACTCCGTGTAGGTCTCGAGCCACGCGTCAGGCACGTCACCGCGAACGGACGCGATTGCGTCTGCGAGTACGTCTTGGTACGCCTGCTCCGTCCGAAGCACGGTGCCGTCGAGGTCGAACACGATAGCTGCCATACTCCGACACTCACGTCAGCGATTATAACAGTTCATGGAGTCAGCGGGCGCTCGAATTGACTCGCCGTGGCTGGCCGTGGCAGGTCACTCCTCGAGTCGCTCGAGCGCCGCGGCCACCACAAGCGGGAACGTAATCGTCGCATCACCGTAGACGGAGACGTTTTCGGCGTCTTTCTCGAGTTTTCCCCACGAGCGCGCTTCGTCGAGCGTCGCGCCGGAGAGGCCGCCGGTCTGTTTTGGGTCCATCGTCAGTTGGACGGCGTAGTCGTAGGCGTCGGGCGAGACGAGCATCGTCTGGAGCGTGAAGTTCTTGGGGACGCCGCCGCCGACGACGAACGCGCCCGCCTCGTCGGCGTAGTAGGCGATGTCGGTCAGCGCGGTCATGTCGCCGAGTGCGTCGAGCGTGAACGGACCGGTCTGGGAGTACATCCACGCCTGCAAGCCGAGGACGGAGTCCTGGACGGCAGGGCAGTAGATCGGCACGTCCGACTCGTAGGCCGCAGCAGCAATCCCAGCGTCTTCGTCGATCTCGTCGCGCTCGTTGACCTCGGCGTTTGCCCGCCCAAGTTCCTCGGTGAGCCGTTGGATTGAGACAGCACCCTCCTCCTCGCACTCGGCCTCGAGAACTGGAAACACCTCGTCTCGGAGGTGTGACTCGAAGGTGGCGAAGAACTCCTGAGGGAGGTAGACGTTGTAGATGCGGTCGACGCCCTCATCGCGGAGAGTTTCGTCATGTTCGCGCTCGGTCTTTCCCTCGGCGTGGACCGCGCCATGGTGGTGCTTACCGCCAATCGCTTCGATGGAGTCGTGGGTGAGATTTGCCCCAGTGGTCACGAGGACGTCAATATGACCCTCACGGATCAGATCAGAGACGATGCGGCGCATCCCGGTCGGCACCATCGCACCCGCGAGGCCGAAAAAAACGGTCACATCGTCATCGAACATCGACTCGGTAATATGGACTGCCTCGTGGAGGTCTGCTGCACCGACGCCGGCCGCACCGTACTCGTCCGCGAGTTCGCCGACCGTCATCCCGGCACGGACTTCCGCGTGGCCGATTGGGTCGTGGGAAAACGTCTCCCGTTCCTGCTCGTCTGACTCGTGTGAATCGTGCGGGTCGCTCATACCGGCCCGTCCGCGAGCCAGCGGTTTGAACGCCGCGGTTCCGGTGTCGATCTCAGTCGTGACTCGAGGCGACTGGTTGAACGGTCATCGAGAAAAGAACCGAGCAAATCCGCGTGAACTACGTCCCGGAAATCGAGGCTCGAGTGTGGTTACTCGGCACCGCTAGTTTCGGCGTCGAGCAGTTCACCTTCGTAGTACAACTCGACCGTTGCCTCACCATCAGGAACGGTGATTGTGAAGTACAGAGAGCTGTTCGGATCGACGGTTGCGATGTCCTCGACATCCGTGCCAGCGATACGCACCGTGACGCTGCGCGGGATGTCGTTGTAGTTCATGATGTAGAACGTTGCCTCGTCGTTTTCTGCGTCGACGCTGTCGACGAACAGGTGGATACGCCCGCGTGGGATGCACTCTTCGTCGGTGTTGCTACGCATGTTGTCGACGACTGCGTCGTTGTAGCGAAGTTGGACCGTCGCAACGCCGTCGGAGGTCGTCGCGCCGACTTCGAAGTAGGTCGCGCTGTTGGCTTCGATGCCGATGGAGCCTTCCTCGGGAGAGAGGTGGACGTCGTAGTCGACGACGACTGGAGCATCATTGGCGTTCTCGATACGGTATCGGGCCAGTCCGAAGACGGTGTCGACACACTCAGGGATGAGTTCGATATCGTCGAGGTCGATTGAGACCGGCTCATCATTGTCACCGTTATCGCCGTTGTCATCGCCGTTTTTGCCTTTTTTGTCGTCGTATTTGCCCTTCCCGTTGCCTTTGTCTCCTTTCTTCCCGTATTCACACTTCTCGTGGACTTTCTTGTCGTACTTACACGCTTCCTTGAGCTTCTTCTCGTCGTATTTGTGGGTCTTATCCTTCGAGTCGCCCTTTCCGTAGCCCTTCTTTTTATCGGATTTTTTGCCGTGTTTCTTCTGTTCGCCTTCCTTGTAGCCGTTCTTGTAGTCGCCGTTTTTGTAGCCGTTGTGGTCGTTGCCGTTGTCGTAGTCGTTCGAATCGTCGTTCGGAACGGAACTGCACTCGTTCGGGTTGACGAGCGTCTCGTCGCCAACCGTCACCGAAACGATCTCGTCGCCGTCATCCGGCGTGCGGTTGTAGAACTGGAAGACATTGAACTCGGCAACGTAGTAGTCGCCGTAGATCGCCGGGAACTGGGTCACGTGTGCGCCCGTGATGGGTTTCACGACGTTCTCGAAGCGCTCACGTTCCGCGTTGTACGTGCGGATCCACACATTGGTCGGCAGCGAGTCCGTGTCCTCGAGGAGGACGTACAGGGAGTGACACTGCTGGAACGTGACCTGCGCCACGCCGTGGTCGTCCGTTTCCTGTGCGCTTGCCGTGCCTAGCCCGATGCCAGCACCGCCGATGAGTGCGCCAGTCGTTGCGATTCCTTTGAGGCTATCCCGTCTTGAGAGAGTACGTTCGTCGGTCATAGGTTCGCTCCCGGCCGCCGGCGGTCACGCCGACCCGGTGAGTATCGACTACTCCACGAGACGGACGGTTTGTAATCAGTGAACTAACCCTTCTCACGAGACTACTACTTCCTGAACGCTCACTGCGACGTGAGAGTCATGAGTATGAACGTCTCGAGAGTGATGTGAATCAACAGCGAAACCATCGACTAGTAGCGCCTACGACCACCATTCGACGAACAGACACACTGGAAGTCTGTGGATATGGATCGAAAGGTGGCCATACAGAGCACGCATCGGGCCATCGTCTGCTTGAGACGACTGACACAGGGGTTCGCTACTCGAGTCGGCCATCGAGAAACGAGGTTGTGTGTACACGCAGGCATGGGACAGCAGTGTCCTACCGACGGCAGTGTGGACTTACACGCTCGGAGGTGGTGACAAAAAAGCGTTGTTCACCGTAGATACCGATCCCAGTGCCGGAGTCTTCAGTACCCTAACGCATCCTTAGAGTCCGGACTGAATGGGTCGAAATCAAACCTCTCTCACTGGTACAACAGCGCACGGAAAACTGGAGAGAGTGCGTCCAAGAGGCTTCGCGTCCGAACTCGGGCATGAACAATGTGAACGATACCCGATTGAGGAGGCCAGGAATTGGCCCATCGACGCAGCGTATGCTACTGATTCTCGAGTAAGACGGTGGTTTCGACCGCGTAGCGAAGGTGCAGAGAGTGACACTCAGGGCTCGCGCTTGCCCGGAGTCGAAACTGACGGATAGCAGTCCGTCTCAGAGACCGGTCGGGATGTCAATGTACGTCGTCTCGAGGCCCCAACCAGTGACCAGATCCTGCAGCGAGCGCACGCCGAAGGTCTCAGTCGCGTAGTGACCAGCCAGTACGACGGTGATTCCGGCCTCTTGGGCGGCGTGGTAGACTTTCTGTTTGCCCTCACCCGTCACGAGCGCGTCGACACCCGCTTCCTTTGCCTCCTCGAGCCAGTCCGTGCCGCTGCCGGTGACGATGGCGATTTCCTCGAGTTCGTCGGGACCGAAGTCGAGGACGCGGACGTTCTCGCCGCCAGTGTCGAGGGTGTCCTCGAGGCGTTCACGCAGTTGCGTGGCAGTATAGCTGTCGGCGGCGACGCCGCGTTGGCCGATGTATTCGCCACCATGCTCGCCGAAGGGTGTGCGGTCCTCGAGATCGAGAACGTCTGCAACGCCTGCTGCGTTGCCCAGTTGCTGGTGCCCGTCGAGTGGGAGATGAGAGGCGTACAGCGCGAGGTCGTTCTCGAGCAGCGTGTCGACGTGGTCGTAGGTGCGGCCGGTGACGCGGTCGAAGCCGCCCCACGAGATGCCGTGGTGGACAACCAGCACGTCAGCGCCGGCGGCGGCCGCGCGCTCGAACGTCTCCTGTGCGCCGTCGACGGCGAACGCGACGTGCTCGACCGACCCCGTCTCGGGGCCGACCTGCAAGCCGTTTGCGCTCGCATCGATATCGGCGTAGTCGGCATGGTGCAACTCCGCGTTGAGTTGTGCGGTGAACTCCGCGAGATCCATACCCATACCTTGGCCTCGAACGGTTTGTATGCTTTCGATGCGTGCGGGTCAGAGCTGAGTCGATAGCAGACGAGCCACAGAACCCCACCACAGTCGCCGGGAGGGAGGAATTTACCAGCACCCCAAGAAAAAGAACGCTATGGCACGTTCTACTGTGAGCCACGAAGCCGGTGCGATCTACGAATTCACACCCGATCTCGAGGCACTCGAGACCGTCGACTCGGGCGCTCAGCTAACGATTGACACTCGCGACAGTCTCGATGGCGCGGTTCAGTCCGATTCAGACGTCCTCGAGTCGGTCCCAGAGGAGGTAAACGCGGCGACAGGGCCAATCGCTGTTTCAGACGCCAAGCCGGGAGACATCCTGCGAGTCGAGATCGAAGCGGTTCGACTCACCGAGGACCACGGTCGCGTGGTCACTATCGACGGCTTCGGCCTGCTCGATGGCGACGAGGCGATTGAGGCGCCACGGACGCGTATGACGCCCGTCGAGGGTGGCGGCGACGACAAGCAGACGATTGCCTTCGGCGACCTCGAGGTCCCTGTTGAACCCGTTATCGGAACGATTGGTGTCGCCCCCGATGCGGAGTCGTATACGACGCTCGTTCCGCACGACCACGGCGGGAATCTGGACACGACGGATATCACGGCAGGAAACACGGTCTACTTCCCCGTCTTCCAGGAGGGCGCACTGCTCGCGATGGGCGACTGCAAGGCCGCGATGGCCGACGGCGAAATGTGTGGTACGGGTGCCGAAATCGCCTGCGAAATCGACGTGACACTCGAGGTTATCGGCGGTAACGACGCCGCGGTCGACCTCAAGCGGCCGCTGGTCGAAACCGACGACGCCTGGAAGCCTATTGCGAGCGCGGAGACACTCGAGGAGGCCTGCAAACTCGCAAACCGTGATGCGATTGCGCTGCTGGCGGCTGCACACGACCTTGATGAGACCGAGGCGTACATGCTCTCGAGTCTCACTGGCGGCCTCGAGATCAGTCAAGTGGTCGACCCACTGGTGACGGTGCGGAACGCGATTCCAAAGGCGTCCCTGTCGGCGCCGTTCTAAGCGTTGGCATGGACGTCTCTGAGAGCGTGAGTTCCTGACTGTGGCTTAGGCCTGCCCGAGTGCTGGCTCGAGCAGTCGTTCGAAGACAGCGTCGGGACTCTCGCTCGTAATCGGCGTCGTAAGCACGACTTCACTTGCGTCCGTATCGTACTTGAGGACGTCATGCTCGTCCAGTCGCGGCAGGTGATTGTGCACGAGCGAGACCGTGAGCTGTCGGCGCGTCGATGGCTCGGGTGGTTGGTCACGTTCGGATCGCTCGTGTGTCGCAATCTTGCGTGCGACCTCCGCAACGGAAACGCGTTCGCCCCGCTCGAGCACACAAACGAGCGTCCGTCGGTGACGGTGAGAGACGATAGCTCGGGCCGCCAGTCGATCCAGTGTGGAGAGGTCCGGCTGTGTCACGGTCCGAGAATTGGTGTATAATGGCCCAACTGTTATCCCTAACTAGTAGGGTTTTACACGTCAATTACGTATTATGTTCGCGATGATCAGCAGGGATGGCTCCGGGAGACCAAGCTGAGTCTGTGGACCAGCCACTCACAAGTAGCGACCGCAGAGTGGGCGTGACTCGAGGTTACTGGCTCGAAGCGGCCGAAAAGACGAATTCTCGCAGCAGTTTGCCAGCCAGTGACGCTGCCTGTCCGTCGTCGCGGTCGTTGACTTCGACCACGTCGAACCCGCTCGCATGGGGAGCAACCGCGCGGACAATCTCGCGCATTTCGCGGGGCTCGAGACCGAACGGCTCCGTTGTCCCCGTTCCGGGTGCATAGCCTGGGTCGGCGGCGTCGATATCGACGCTTAGATAGGCAGATCGGCCCTCGAGATCGACGACATCGCTGACGGTAAACGACGGCTCTGCGACCGTCTCCGGTGAGACGATGGTCACGTCGTCGGCATCGGCACGCTCCCACTCGAGTTCGCTCCCTGTTCGGGCACCGAGGATGACGACCTCCTCGACAGAATCGACATCCTCGAGAATTCGGCGCGTGACCGCGGCATGAGAGAGTTCGTTGCCGTCGTAGGCGTCGTACAGGTCGAGATGTGCGTCGAGACAGACGAACACCTCCGGTTCGACGGCGCGGACGCCCGCAAGCGAGACGGTATGTTCGCCGCCCAGAACGAGCGGGATGGCGTCGTCCCAGACGGCATCTCGCAGCGTTCCCTTGAGCCACTCGAGATACGCTGAGACGTCGTTCCACGCGTGAACGTCGCCGTGGTCAACGACGCCGAGGTTGGAAAAGTGCTGGTCCGTCCGGTAGTCGTAATCGTCGAACGGCTCCGAAAAGGTTCGAATGCGACGGGGCCCGAATCGGGTCCCCGGCTGAAAGGTCGTCGAGACGTCCAGGGGCGCACCGACGACCACGAAGTTCGCGTCCACCGAATCTGCCGTCTGGCCGGCAGCGTCGCCTGCTCCGTGTTCGTCAGTTGCCCCGGGAAACATTAGACGATCTTTCGCTGATCTTCCATCTCGAGGTATTCGATGTCCTCGTCGGGGGAGACATCTTTGTCCTCAGGAATACGCATCGTGATCGTCTCGTACGTCTCGAGGTCCATCACCTGCATGTCGTTGCCGTCGACAGAAACGACTTGTCCCTGTTTGCGCTCGATGATTGGGACCCAAATCTTCGCGTCGACGGGCTGGGAGAGCGAGCGTTTCTTGCCGTCGAAGACGCCCTTGGCCTCGACGCGGGCCTTGGCGCTGCCGTGCTTGCCAGGCTTTGCGGTCGAGTAGCCGTTGATCTTACACGCTGCATCGTCGATCATGACGTAGCTGCCTTCCTGGAGATCGCGAACTTCAGTTTGCTGTTTCGCCATGTCCCGGGGTAATCAACCGACGGGCATAAACCGTTTGGAATGCGCTCCGGACGCCTGTACTGCGATACCAGGGACCGACCAGCGGCGAAATCACTACTATCTGGCCTGCGAAGGGGGTGACAATGATGGCAGTCTTCGGAGACGTTCCACCAGTACTCGGCGGCATTGTCGTCGCAATCGCGGTCGTCGTCGGCGTCAAACTCGTCCAACGCGTGCGAACGCGCGGCCAGCGCAGTCGCGTCGACGCACTCGAGGCTCGACTCGCCGACTTGATGCCGACCGGTCGGGGCACCCACCTCGAGTCGCCACCACAGGTGCGGGCGGTCGAAACCACCGACGACGAGCCACCGGCGATCATCCCGGTGATCCGAATCGACCTCGAGACCGCCGACAGACCGGGGATGGAACTTGTCTTCGGCTACGTCGTCGACGTCCTCGAGGCAATCCAGCCCATCCTCGAAGAACGTGACGAACGCGTCGAGCGCTACGACCTCGAGTTCACGTTCGGCCCTGGCGGCCTGCTCGTCGACGGCGAGTGTCGGCGCGTCTCGGTGCCGCCGGCGTTCGCACAGCGAGTAGCCACCGAAGAGGAGTATCGGGCGTTCGAACTGCACCGAGACGTCAAGGCTGCCTCCGAGGACGAGAGTGACGAGCCAAACGCGAAACGGGCGACCCTCTGGGGCCCCTGTCGAGAGTTAGCATAGTGGCCTTGTTGAAACCCTCAATCAATGATGGGTTTTAGCAATTGTGCTGAATATAGAGCCGAATGTGGCACGAGTCAAAATTTAATCAACAATAGCAACGGTCAATCAAAACAGGAATATTTGCTCCTTATTTTCTCCAGAAAGTATTTACTGATTGTATATATACATACCCTATGAAACGGCGTACCTTCGTTTGGGGCACGATTCCTCTCTGTTCGGGGCTTGCTGGATGTTCTAAGGTGTTCTCTGATTCCCCGATGCTCTCTGTGACCGTCTTTAACCAGTCCGAGAACCCCTACACAATCGAAATGGCTTTCTCACGAACGGATGGAGACCTCTCCAGAAGCGAAGCCCGAGTGTTCTCAGGACGGATCGATGTTGAGCCAGACGAACCAACGGTTCGTAAAGATGTTGCTGAACGACAGCAGTATCTTATAGAATACAGCCTCTATGAGGACAATACCAGTCTAAAAGAACAAGACAGTTTCTACTACTATCCGGGTGACGAGTATGAGAGTGGTGGTCTGGCGTTTGATATCCGTTCAAGGGGAATTCTGACACGAAGGTGGGCTCCTTGAACGATTACTGAGCGGATGAATTATATCAAGGTGCTTGTAATAAACAACATCGGTTTACTGCACCCATCCTCTGTATTTAGCACCTCCCTCTTGTCAGGTAGTGAGGGTTTCAACAGAGCCAGTAGTTGTCCCGTTCTCTCGAGTCGGCGATCCCACGAGTACGATACTGGTCGACCAGAACCACTGACGGGGTTGTCCAGTCTGTGATAACCCTCGAGAATTCAGTTACCAGCGAAAGCCGACCTGCTCCGCTGGCACCTCGAGTGGACTCTCCGGCAACCCATCGCTCACGTCAGGGTCGTTGTACGCGCCCGGTGCGACGTCGTTCGGTGTGTCCGGATAGAACAGCGACGCCAGCAGCTGTAACTGACCACGGCCGACACCGAGTTCGAACTGGCCGCCACCGTACATCGTAATCTCCCGCTCGGCGCAGTACGAAAGCGTCTCGAGGAGCGACTCGAGCGAGCCAAAGCGCGAGGGTTTGATGTTCAGCCACTCGGGTTCCCAGGGTAGCGCTTTGATGTCCTCGATGCCGTGGATCGGTGCGTCCCAGGAGAGTCGACGTTGGACTGCAGGCTCCTCGAGCAACGGACGAGTCTCATCAGTCACCGCAGGATCCTCGATAACGGCTTCAGGGAACGCCTCGAGGACGCGCTCGTAGAGGTCGGGATCTGCAGGGACGTCTACGTCGGTGCCCTCGTACTGGCCCTTGAGATCGAGGATTGTGATCGCGTCAGTGCCGACAGCGTCCTGAATCGAGTCGACGACGGCGTCGTCCCACTCTGGCGTTGGATCGAGTTTGAACTCGAGGTTGGGCACCTGCGCGTGCAGTTGCTCGAGTCGATCTGCTGTCGGCGGGTCGCCGAGTCTGGTGCTGGTGACGAATCGCACCGACTCGAGCGAGCGCCCGAGGGCGTCCTCGAGCGTTATATCGTTCTGTCGGAGTGCAAGGTCCACGGCGGCGCTCTCGAGCGCCCAGCGCCGGTAGTTCCGAAAGACTTCGCGGTCGGGCGCACCCGCGGGAAAGAGATCCACGTCGTCGAGCGTCCCAGCGAACGACTCGAGGGTGTACTCACCGGTCAGATCGGGAAGGCCAGTTTCAGCGAGCACGTCGTGTTCCTCGGTTTCGTAGGTGACGTCCTCGCCAACGCCCTCGAGTCGGTCGTCAGTCGATTTGTCGGCGGGACCGGTAAGCGTCACTTCCGTCGTCACACGGGTGAACTCACTCGAGGTCTCACGCTCGAGGCGGTCGGTCGAAACGGATGCAATCTCGAGGGACAACTCGGCGATCTCATTGAACATCGTACTCTCCCATCACGGGCGAGTCAGAAGTACGTTTCACCGAATGCGAACGCTCAGTTGGTGGTAGTGGGAGGAGTTATTTGATGTGCAATGGTTGCTCTGGCTCGAAACCCGGCGTGGGTCACGTTGCGCCGTACACAACCGAACACATTGATAGCGTCATGTATATCTGGTGACGGAAAATGCGAACCATCATGAACCGAAGACGGTTGCTTACTTTTGTTGCGGGAGGAGCGATTGGCTGTATCTCGGGGTGTTTGACGCAACTGGCTGGTGAGACCTATGAGGTCTGTGAGGCCCCAGTCATCATGTACAGCGATCTGCCCGATGCAGCACGCGAGGAGGTCGATAGTGCACTCGAGACTGGGGAGTATGAAACGGATGGTGAACTCCTGTGGAGTGCGATCACACAATCGGAGCCTGAGTTGTTCACTGGAGATGCGCTCTATCACTCAAACGTGGGACGTGCTGGCGATGTCAGCCGCCTTCAGTTCGAACGGGACGAAGGCAGTTATCGTAGCCTGACCGTCGCGAATGAGACTGCAGATGACCTCACAGTGACGGTAACTGTGGCTAGTGAGAACGCAACTGATCCACTACAGATAGAGACCGTTGCGCTTGGCCCGGACGAAGACACACAATGGCGACGAACCTTTCCCGGATACGGTGAATATGAGATTTTCGTCGACACAGATTCCCGTTCGGAGACGCTTGTCTGGGACTATCCACCGTCTGCGTGGAATTCATATGACTCCCCCCGTGTCGCCATCGGTTCTGCCAACATCGAACTATAGTAGCCACTGAAAGTCAGTGCACACCCAATCGCACGACAACTGTGCGATTGGTGTGTAAACAGTTTCAGTTGTTACTATAATGGCACCGGTTGCTGTGCCTGGACTCCCGGATGACTACAATTGCGCTCGCATCTGGGGTACTCACGAATAGGAGACAAGGCGGTTGTCGGCCTGCTCGCTCCGTACTTCGCTCATAGTGAGTCCCCACTACGCGTTCAGTGGTGACTGTCTGCAGCAAGAAAAGTTGTGCATCTGCCACCGGTTCAACGGAACCGTTCCAGCGAATCTAAACACTCGAGTGGCGATTGGCACCTCAAGTCCCGTACTAGTTGATACACCAACAAGTTATAAATAATTGTATTCATGATATAATAGTATGAAAACTACAGTGCAAGCAGTAGTGCTCACAGCTATCTTGATTATATCGCTCATTGCGATGCCACTCGGTGTGGCAGGCCTCGACAATACCGGGCCAGTAATAAACGAACCGGATAACGAAACGCAGCCGGAAGCAACGGCGTCGATCTCGGACAATACGTCCACAGAGACCGACCCCGCCGATTCTGAACGGATAGACGGTGTGACTGTCGATGAGGTCTCATCACCGCACACAGTGACAAACCAATCGGAGACGACAACTGCGACGACTGACTCTCACTCGGAGTCGTTCTACGTCACTGACACCGAACAACTAACCGAGGCCCAAGACCACGGAGAACGTCTCGACGTCACCTATCACATTGAAAATCGTGGTGACGCCGCTGGGTCACAAACTGTTACCCTCGAGCTTGGAGACTATCAACTCGCGAGTGAACAGCACTCACTCGATGCAGGCGAACAGATGACGGGGACGCTTTCTGGAACCATCCCTGCCGAGGCAGCCGGAACAGACGTACTCACAATCACCACAGCGGACCACGTTCGATACGTTGGGTCAGTCACGGTCCCGTACGGGACTGTACACGGAGACGTGGTAGCTGCGGATGGCTCTCCCCTCGTTGCAACTGTCGAGATCATCGATGCAAGCTCCGATGAGCGGGTCGAAACCCTGACAACAAGCGACAACGGGACCTATGAGGCACTTGTCCCAGAGGGACAGTACGTCCTCGAGGTTGACGCGACTGGGTATATCCCACAACAGTATCCAGACCTCGGAACGGTCAACATCAGACCAGGGACAATCGCGGACTCCACAGTCACGCTGGACCCACGGACTGGCACACTCGTCGGTACCGTCACTGACGCAGATGGAACCGCTATTGACGGCGCCACGGTGAGCGCCAGTAACGAACGAACAACTACTGACGAAACCGGAGCGTACGAGCTCCCAGTCAGTCCCGGCGAGCACACGCTGGTAGTGGATGCCCCTGCGTTTGACAACAGCACCGAGACGGTGACTGTCGATGCTCACGAACAAGTGACGACGAACGTGACGCTCCAACAATCATACAGCACGCTCGAGGGGACGCTCACCGATACCGACGGTGACCCCATCTTCGATGCGGTCGTCTCCGTCGGCGATCAGACGGCAATCACTGACGAAGACGGCACCTACGAACTCACAGTTCGGTCTGGGACCCATACAGTCGAAATTGACGCGTTCGAAAACAGAACTGAAACAGTCACACTCGAGCCTGACGAGACGACGACGCTTGACACGACGCTTGGAACTGACGCGCCTCGACCCGCGACGTTCATCGTGGCGGAGAGCACTCCGCTCATTACCGATCCCGATCCTGGAACGAACGTCGATGTCGAGGTACTCGTCGAGAATTACGGGTCTGAAACTGGAACACAAACGGTTACGCTCGAACTCGACAATGAGACCGCTGCGACTGAGGAGGTAACACTCGAGGGCAACGAGCAGTCGCTGTTAATCCTCTCTGTTGATCTTCCGGACGACGCAACTGGTGACCAGGCACTCACGGTTCGCACTGACGACCACGAACAGGACACAGGGACGGTGACCGTCCCGTACGGCACGATTTACGGAACGATCACCGACGAGTTCGGTGAGCCACTGGATGCGACCGTTTCACTCAGATCGGGAACGGACACGAAAACCGTACAAACCGACGCTGATGGCACGTACGAGGCTATCGTTCCGAGAGGGACATACTACATCACCATAGAAGCCGATGGTCACAACTCGGTGAACTTACCGAGGAAAGCTGATCCGTATCCAATATCGCCCGGCTTCGAACTGGGAATTTCGCGGAGCCTCGACGTAGACTCGGTCGCGATCATGCACTCGGACATCTATCAAGACGAGCGAGCCCCCGGTGACTGGGTCGACGTTGGGTACGTGGTCGAAAATCATCAGGACGAAACTACGACGGAGACACTCACGTTCGAACTCGACGGCACTGTCCTCGAGACGAAAACCGTAACGCTCGAGCCGAAAGCCGAGGCGGGCCTCGCGACACTACAAATACCCGAGAACGCGACTGGTGAGTCGTTGCTCACCATCAGTACTGAAACGAGCGAACACGAGGCTGGAACGATTGTCATCGACGCCGGCACGCTCGAGGGAACGGTTACGGACGCTGACGGAACACCACTCGAGACGGAGGTTGAAATCAGAGACGCGGAAACTGGAGCCGTCGCCGACACGGTGATGTCTGACGACGACGGGAGCTACAAAACGACTGTCAGCTCTGGGACCTACGAGATTGCTGCTGAGGCAGTCGAATCGACTGAATCGGCCACAGTGGAGATGGACGAAACGACGACCGTCACTATCAGTAGCTAGGGTCTCGGTCCCGTTATTCAGAATTACACTTGAAACCGAATCTAGCAGTTGTGGCGTGCTATTCCTCGCCCCGTCGCTGGCGCATGCTCTGGCGAGTAAACTGCGGTTTGACGCGCGTCGAGCGCCGGTCGCGGAACGAGCGATACAGCAAGACGATGACGACGACAGAGAACCCGGCCGCGATGACCGAGGCTTCGGCGGCGTCAAGCGCGTACAAGACACCCATTGAGAACACCGACATTGTCAGCAACATCCCGTAGATCAACCGCTTTGCGAGCAGTGCAAAGACGTCTTTCGAGTCTTCGACACCGATCCGGACGTAGAGGTCGTCGCGGTCGATTCGATCGAGCGTGCGCTCGGTTTTGGGGGCGATTCTGGTCAGCGATTCGGCCGAGCGCCGGACCTGGTGGCCCGATTCGGAAAGATACTGGCGAATCGACTCCTCGCGGTAGCCCTCGTCAACCAGATAGTCGGTTGCCGTTGCGATAAAATCGAAGTCGGAATCGAGCGTCACGCAGACCCCTTCGACGACGGTCGCGACTCGAAGGACGAGTGCGAGGTTCTTCGGCAGGCGGAGCGGAAACTCGTAGATCGAATCCTCGACCTGGCCGATAATCTGCTGGACGCGATACTGCTCGATATCCTCGCCGCGAGCGTCCTGAATCGCGAGTTCCATCACGTTGGCCATTACCGCCCGGTCGGCCTCCGGCGAGAGCGTGCCAATCTCGATAAGCGCGTCGAGAATCGCGTCGATATCCTGGTTCGCAACGGCGATGTAGAAATCGACAATCTTCGACTGGACGAACTCATCGACCCGTCCGGACATCCCGAAATCGTAGAAGACAATCCGGCCATCGTCGGTGACTGCCAGATTACCAGGGTGTGGGTCAGCGTGGAAAACCCCGTCGTCGATGATCATCTGCATGTACGCCAACTGGAGGTTTTCTGCAACCTGACTACGGTCGACACCCCGTTGCTCGAGATCGGCCACATCGTTGATCTTCGTTCCGCCAACGTACTCCATCGTAAGCACACGTGGGCCTGAATGGCTCTCGATCACGTCCGGGATGACGTAGCGGTCGTCGCCGTCGAAGTTGGACTGAATCTCGCGGAGAATCTCCGCTTCGCGCTCGTAATCCATCTCCTCACGGATTGTCTTCGAGAACTCGTCGGCGAGGTTCTCGAGCGAAAAAGCACGCGCATCGTCGACAAAGTACAACAGGATGGGGAGTGCCCAGTGGATCACCTGTAGATCCGTTCGAACGAGTTCCTCAACGCCGGGCCGGCGGATTTTGACGGCGGCATCTCGGCTGCGGTCGGCCGCGTCCGGTGCGTCGGCGGGTGCGGTTGGGTCGGCGACGCGGGCGCGATACACCTGCCCCAAACTCGCGCCGCTGATCGGCTCAGTCTCGAACTCGAGGAAGCGCTCGTCGACCGGCCCGAGTTCGTCCTCGAGCACCGCTTTCGCGTCCGCCCAGTCGGCTGCGGGGACGTCGTCTTGCAGTGCAGAGAGTACCTCGATGTACGACGGAGGCAACACGTCGGGACGGGTTGAGAGCAACTGCCCGAGTTTGATGAACGTCGGCCCGAGGGTAAGCAGTGACTCGAGGAGGATTTCAGCGCGTTTGCGGTGGGTTTCGGGCGAGACCTGTCGTCGGGAGCCAAACAGGAGAAACCGGCGTCTGTCACGGGCGTATGCGAGCAACAGTGGCAGGAACTGCCAGGCGACGAGGACGAATCGTTTGTACGCACGGAGCGAAATCAGTGTCAGTCACCCAGATTCCGTCGTGGTGTCGGTGTCTGTCTCTGGATCAATCTCGGTCTCGGTCTCGGACTCTGAAGCGTGTACCTGGCCAGGTTCTGCGGTAATCGTCGTTCCGCCAGTTTCTGCGTCGTCGGCGTCGACAATATCGATCGTTGTTTCAGTCCCGCCAGTGCGTTTCGGGATCGACAACTCGAGAACGCCTCGTTCGACCGTTGCCTGGGCCTCTGCAGGGAGGGTATCCGCAGGCAAGGGGAGTTCAACATCGAAAAACAGCGAGCGGGTTTCCTCGATGTACTGATACTCCTCAGGGAGGGCTTTCTCGCGTTGCGCGCTGATCTCGAGATGACTGTCTTCGGCGGTAAGATCGAGCGAGTCGGCGGAGATGCCGGGGACGTCGAGGATGAGCAGGTACGCCTCGTCGCTCTCTAAGAGATCGAAGAAGACGTCGTCGGAGAGGGTCCGCAACGCGTCACGAAGCGCTGACATGGATACAGGTTCGAACGCCGATACGAAAAAGCCCGCGGTAGCGGTTGCCCCCTGAAAGCCGGCGCTCGTCTCGAGTGGTCCCGTACGCTTTTGGCGTCAGCCAACCCGAATCAGCGTATGAACGGACCAGACAGCGACCGCACGGAATCGGGATTCAAAGTGCGGACGCCCGTTGCGGACGCGCGCCAGCGACTCGGCGAGGCGATCAGGAACCGGCGCGAACGAGAGGGAAAGAGGGATGGTGACCATGGCTCGAGGCTGGATACTGAACAGATCGACCTCGAACGCGCAGATGGGCGTGTCCTCGCCGCGCCGGTGACGGCAGCCAGGAACGTCCCCCACTACCGGCGCGCTGCGATGGATGGCTACGCGGTCCGCGCGGAGGACACGTTCGGCGCGAGCGAACGCTCACCCGAAGTGCTCCACGTGGCGGACGAAATCGGTGCGGCAGCGACCGTCGGACCGAACACCGCAGCGCGAGTGCACACTGGCAGCGCGCTGCCGGACGGCGCAGACGCCGTCGTCATGATCGAACACGTGACAGAGCTTGAGGTAGCGGGCGAACTCGAGGTCGAAGACGCTGTCGCAGGTGGCGAAAACGTTGCTCCAGTGGGCGAAGATATTGAGGCAGAGCAGCACCTCTATGACGCGGGACACCGCCTGCGGCCATCTGATCTCGGCTTGATTCGCTCGGCGGGCTACGACCGCGTCGCCGTCGCCTCACAGCCGACCGTCGGCGTGATTCCGACCGGCGAAGAACTCGTTTCGGGTGATCCCGGACCGGGCGAGGTGATCGAAACCAACGGCCTGACCGTTTCGCGGCTAGCCGAACGGTGGGGCGCGCGTGCGACCTACCGCGGTGTCGTCACCGACGACCCCGAGTCGCTTCGCGTGGCGATCCAGCGAGACCTCACGAAAGACGTCGTCGTCACGACGGGCGGTTCGTCCGTCGGCCAGCGGGACCTGCTCCCCGAAGTCATCGACGACCTGGGTGAGGTGCTCGTCCACGGCGTCGGGCTCAAACCCGGACACCCCGTCTGTCTCGGCATCGTCGAGGAGACACCCGTGCTCGCTCTGCCCGGCTACCCGGTCGCCTGCATCGTCAACGCTGTCCAGTTCCTCCGGCCGACCCTGCGCTGGCTCGAGGGAACCGAGCCAGCCCCCCATCCGACCACGCAAGCCGTCCTCGAGCGCAAGATTCCGAGTGAGCCGGGAACGAAGACATTCGCGCGCGTGCAGCTCAAAGACCGCGACGCAGCCGAGCGCGGGGACGACGACACCCAATTCGCGGCGACGCCGACGCGGGCCAGCGGCTCGGGCGTCCTCTCGAGTGTCGCGCTCGCAGACGGCTGGGTCGTCGTCGACGACGATCTCGAGGGCGTTCCGGCGGGCGAGACGGTCGCAGTCCAGGACTGGGAGCTGAATCCCTGAACTCTGTTTACGTTCGGATACAGATTTGCCGACTCGAAAGCGTGTAACCGACACAGCGTGAGTACCGACGACCAGTTCGTGATCGTCTCCAGAGAGATGCCGACTCGAGCCACTCGGCCGTCGATAGCGCAGATCTGACAGGAACCGACAGCCCGGATTTCAACAAGCCATCCCCGCGACGACCCATATTTGAGAGGGTATAATCACAGCATTTATAACAATACACTTTCCTTAAGATAACAACTGAGATAAATGCATATTTGGGGATGCGTTGGCTCACAGACGACGTGGAGGATACTCGCTCGCGGGCCGGAGCCGCGTTTAGCAGCGTTTTCGGCGGTCGTGACGAGCGTTTGTCCCGCAAGAATCAGCCCGGAACGACAGGTTGAGGAATACTGACATGGCGTTCGTAAACCGACTCCAGAAAGTACTGGGTACGACTCTTCGAAAGCGTCTTGCACCGATTCTCCCCGTTCTGTTCGGAGCACTTATTGTCGCGCTCGTGACCGTCGCGACCCTCCAGTTTACTGGGTTCATCGACGCCGTACCGTCGATCTCGGTCCCGCTTCTGGGCTGGACATTCTCAGCGCGGCTCACTGCGTTTCTCCTCGCGGCTGTCGTCAGTCTGGTGGTCGGCCTCTGGTATCTCTCCTATCGGCGCTACCGCGAACCGATCCACGAGTACTGGGGTCAGTACTCGACGTGGGCGCAGGCACTCATCATCGGCTGTGTCTGTGGTCTCGTCGTTGCGCTGGGCCTCGGTATCGGCGCGTTGTTCGGCCGCGCCCATCCGGCAAGCGTCGTGCTCGGATTTCTCGTGGCGTGGCCGACGTCGGCCGGCCTGTTGCTGCTGGTTGATCACCGGAGCGACGGTGCTGACTCCTCGCTTTCGTCCGTCAAGATCGGCTACGTCCACACGCGAGGCCTCGAGAGCCGAACGCTGTCGATTATTCTCGGGCTGTTAGTCGCCGTCGCCGGTGGGCTGGGTATCTGGTACGTCGGCGCGCGGTACATCAACGGCGTTTCCCTCGCTATCACGGGTCTCGGTGCGCTCGTGTTGTGGCTCGGAACGACTGTGTTCATGTACAACAAGTACGATGCCACGACGACGGAGCGGACGGACGTCAGCATTATCGCCGTCAGCACGCCCGAATCCCGTCACACACGAGAGCTGACGATCAAAAACGAGTCAGCAGCGTCGGTCGACCTTTCGGACTCTCGGCTTCGCGATACAGAGTTCGAACTGTACCGACTCGGCGTCACCGTGACGCTCCGGCCGGGAGCGGTGTGTACGTTCGAAATTCCGGAGTCGTTTACGCTCGAGCCAAACGACGATTCGGTGGAACTGCCGCTTGGGTACAGTCTCAAGCGAGGCGGTGAAACGCCCACGCTCTTTACGAAAACAGGTGAGATCTACTCACTTCAGTGGTCCGAATCGGCGGGAGAGCGGCCAGAAGCGGTCGATTCGACGACGATTTCGGAGCGGGCTGACGGACCATCGGATGGGGCGAATGCCGGTGGTGATGCGGACGTAGAGTCGTCGCTTCAACCGTCCGGACCGAATCCCGCGACGCAGGATTGAGTCGTGTCACTCGAAAATAATTAAGGAGGTAGCGTGTCACTCACGAGATACCGCGTGAGTTGACGACTCGAGTTTCGGTTGTCCATCGTGGACAGCCCCGATTTCACCAGCAGTCGACGGAGGAGATGACATGGACGAGTTTGACAATATGGCGGCTGTACCGGGCCTTCGTAACATACGCGTAAGCCAAGCCTGGATGAACATCGAGACGGCATCCCACTCGCCACCCGAGGCGGCGACACGGAGAGTGACAGAAGCCGATGAGGCTGGACACACGGACACGACGCCAGCGGACCGGCTGCCGATCAGTGGACTCAGCCGCCGTCAGCAGTCAATCACAACGCTGGACCCCTCCCGTCTGATGAGTGGATTCGTACTCCGTATTCTCAACCGCCATCAGCAGGCCGAGTTGACGTACCGCCGGTTTCATTACGGACGCAGGGACGAACCGCTGCCCGAGGAGTCAATCACAGAATCAGCCGATTCGATTCCAGGTCGACCGCCACTTTCGTACCTGGCGTCGGTCACAGACGACGACCGGGCCACCCCACCCGCCGATCTGACGCCGCAGTCGACGCGCCCCGCCGTTCGCGAATTGGCGGTCAACTCCCGGGTGCCGGCTGTCTCTGTCCGGCGGTCTGTTCACCGCATCCAGTCGAATTCGAACTCGGCCGATGTCCCCGAATCTCCTCCTGAGAGTCGCTCCCAAGGCGCTGCGAAGTCACCGGAGTCTTTGTTCACCGATGGAAGTCGACCCTCACTTTCGCTGGCGTCCACAACTGACGCTGCTGCTTCGGCCGCCGGAAAAAAGCCTGACACCCACGCGCCACAGGTGTCGGATTCGGCGGTCGATGAACCAACTCGAGACGACCCGATTCGCTCGAGTGTGCCAACCACAGTCGAGACGACCGAACGCAACGAACGCACCGACGTTCCCTCGTCGGTCGGGCCGCAGTCGGACTCGTCGCTCGGCGTTTTGCCACGAACCAATGAGGGATCCCAGACAGAGTCAACGACCTGGCGTCGTGCTCCCGGAGAAGGACCCGATGCCCCTCGTGCGGTCGTCCGTGAGGACAACGACGACGGAAAGCCCGCTGCGACGAACGACGCTATGGACACAACTCGCGATACCATCAGCGCGGGAACCACAGCGAACGCCGCAGCAGCGGTTCGAACGCGTTCCGAAAAACACCGGAAGCGAGTGACGGCTCGGCTCTCGCAGAACAGTCACGTAGAAGCGATGGAGACGATGACGGCGGCGTCGCTCGAGCGGGCACGGGACAAGATGACACTGGCAACGCGAACGGACGAGTCGGCCCAATCTGTTGCTTCGACACCCAATGGCCCGACAGATCGGCCGTCACCGATGACGGACCCCCAACCCAGGTCGGTCCACCAGCAGCAGGCGGTAGTGCCGGACGACGGGTCTGAAACCGTCCAGCAATCGGGGCAGTCCCCGAAACCGATGCCCCCAGACTCCAGTTCGGTGCTCAGTGAGTCTGCTGGCTCACTCGAGCGCGCCGCCAGACGGTCATCAGGTGGCGAGGGATCACAATCAACATCGCAAACGACTGGTCGGGACCGCAGCGAGCACCCTGGTACCGATACTGGCCCGGCCGAGGGAGAGAAAGCAACCGGAAAGCAGTCTGTCGGTTCCACCGCCCGCGAACCGAGTACCCGCGACCGGGTGCTTCGTCGGACTGCCGGAAACGCAAGGCAGAGACCCTCGAGTACCGCCAGCGTCGATTTTGGCTCTGAGAGAGCGCCGAAACTGGGTCCGCAGACGGCAGAGGGCGTGCGGGCTGCATCGGCTGACACTCCGCTGGTCGAGTCAGTCGAAACGTCGGCGACTGGATCGGCTCAAATTTTGACAACTGAAGCGACCCAAACCGCAGCGACTGAACCGGCCCAACCTACGACAACTGAGCTGGCCCAAGCTGCGCCGACTGAATCGGCTGCACCTTGGACGAAGACCCGACTGGGCCGAGCAATCGGTACGTTGAACGCCTCGCGCGTACGCACGGGATCACTTGTAGCCGGTTCCGTGCCGGCCGTGACGCTCGAGGGACACTCGGTTCGTAGATCGTCGACCCCCGACAGTGAACGGATTGGTACTACCAACGGCGCTGACACCGACGCCGACACCGGATCAGCGGCCCCACTCGAGGTCGCGGACCAACCGTCTCCCGTCACCGAAACGAACGCACAGCCGTCAGGCACGTCAATTCCCTCGAGTGGCGAGAGACCGGCGTCTACTCGGTCTGGCTCGCAGTCGGACGCGCTGTCAACGTCAGTTGTGCAGCCGTCTTCATCGACAACCGAGTACGGCGGGCAAAGCGGTCAACCCGTCAGTCAGGTCGCGGAAGGTGGCCAAAGCGACGCACACAGATCGAGTACACGCACAAAGACACAGCAGAACAGGCCGGCGCGGAACAGACAAGAATCGAACTCCGTCTCGGTGATGCACGCACGCGGGCCAGCGCTCGATCCGAAGACGGCTGGTGAGGACGGTAACCCGCTGTCACGTCCTGTCTCGGCTGCGAACACACCCTCGCTGGACCCACAATCAGAAAGGCGGGCTGACTCACCGCCCCGGCTGACCAGCCCGAACGAGACGAGAAGGGTTCGACCACCCGTCAGGTTGCAGTCCGTTGCGAGAGTCGCCAACGCGCTTGCTCCGGCTGGGGAAGGTCCGCCTCGAGCCGAAACCGACGTCGACAACCGACACCAGCGCCCGTCTCGTCGAGAACTGAGCCGTCGACCCGAGACGACCAGTACCACCACGCTGTCTTCGGACCAGAGAGTCGATCACCGTTCGGAACCAGAGTCGGCAACAGCGGTTGAATCGAGTGGGCAAACGGGTGGGCCGGAAACGAGTGTCTTCGTATCGACGGCCGCGTTCTCTCGTCCCGAACTCCGGCCGGATACCCACCGTGCTGACAGCGAACAGGCACGGCCGTCTCCGCAGGTTCGGACTCGAGCCGACCGCGGGCAGCGCTCCCAGACGGCAGCGGATGCTCCCCCTCACGTCTCGGAATCGGTCCGTAACCCGTCGTCGCGGCCGTCACGCTTGAGCGCTCGAGACGACGGGTTTGACTCGAGTCCTGCGAGCCACGGTGACGGACGCGGTCAGGAATCGGGAACTGGTGGGTTGACGGGCGAGAGTGTTCGACGGAGCCGCTCACTGACGATTCATCGTCGGTCGAAGACGGCGATTACGACCGGGACGCACCCGACAGCGCTTGAACCGCGAGCGAGCCAGCGTCAACCGGGACATGCTGGAGCGACGACACAGGGTCCGAGTGCACAGCAGTCGCCGCCAGCGAGTAAACCGACTGCTCGAGCGAACGCGACCCAACCGTCGCTCGAGTGCTCGAGTGGATCTGCCGCGGTGCTCGAGAAGACCGGTGAGTCGAGTCCCAACGGAGGCAACAGCGGGCATCTCTCTGCTGCAGTCGACACACAGCCCGGAGCTACACCGGGAGCCGAGAGCCCGATCGGCGGAGTCGAAGAGCAGTCAGCGGAGAACCAATCCGTAGGGGCCTCTGTCGCCGCTCGAGATGAGCGATCCCCAACAGATGTATCAACACCCCCGATGACGGCCAGTGGATCGATGAGTGAGTCACGACCGAAGACACCGACAGCGACTGATGTCGACTCTGCGGAGACGACAGTTCGATCCGAAACGGGGTCAGAAACCAGTCCCGATTTTGCCCGGATTCACGCCGTCGGACCGACCGTGAATCGGCTTTCGGCGGCCGTTCAGGGCCGGACTACCATCCCAACCGTCTACAACCGCGGCCGCGAGAGAGTCCCTTCTGTAGCCAAGCAATCCGCAAGGGGTCGGGCGACATCCGTCCTGGCTCGTCGACCTCCCGAACCGCCGACGGATGAGGCGCAGTCGAGGCAGACCTCGAACGCTAGGACTCGAGTCGGCGAACACCCGCAGTCGGCAACCGAACCGACACGTTCGACAGCTGATACGGACCGGCTGACAGCGTCCAGCAAAACGGATACCGCTGGCTCGAGACTGCACAGCGTCGCACGGAATACTCCCTCTAACGAGGATACCGGCAGAGAAATGATTAAATATAAAACATACGAGAATAAAGGAAAAGAAAGTCAATCGGAGAAAAATAGTATGAAATCGATCAGTCGCCAGGCAACGCTCGTCTACCGGGATACGTCCTCACCAAGAAGTACCGAGGACGCTGCGGGTCGGGGTGGTGCCCCGAACGCTGCTGGAGCAGACCGCCATAGCGGTTTGACTGGGCGGCCCGCTGCAAACACTGCCCGTCCACAGGGCGCGACAGCACCACTCGAATCGCGACGCGAGACCGCAACCGATTCGATGGCTGGTCGTGGCCAGACTGCCGGATCGGCCGCATCTCGAGCGAGCACCGAGAAGCACCGCCGAAAGCACTCGAGCAGGGCAGACCGAGGGCGACCAAGAACGGACGTAAGCGCGACTGCCCGCCCGGCAGATACCGGCCCGTCAGCCGCCCGAGGCCAAGGGAGCGTCGGACCCGGTAGCGGATCTCGAATCGGCGTCGACGACCGATCACCTGACTCCAGTCTCCCGCCCGAACAGGGTGGCAGGCAACCGCGCCACACCGAGGGGATGGGCGATCACGATCAATCCAACCGCCACGGTCACAACCGAACTGCCGACAGGGACCAGCGTCCCGCTGTCGATCTCCCATGGGGCGAAGAGTCTGTCCAGTTCGACGCCGACGTCGACCGGATCGTTGACCGTCTCTATCGGAAACTCGAGCGAAAGCAGCGGATCGAACGCGAACGGAGGGGACTGTAGATGGCATCCAGCGGAAAACTCGAGAAAGCCCAGATCATGATCCTCAACGGGAAACAGAAGGGCGAAGCGATAGAGTGTAAGTTCAACCCGAACTCGTATACCCTCGAGAAGAGCGTCAACTACGGCGAGATGAAGGCGACAGGGTCGGGAGCGTCGATCATGCAGTTCGTCGACGGCAACGCGGAGACCCTGTCGATGGAACTGTTCTTCGATACGACCGACGAACTCGAGAAAGACGGCGGCGATGACGCCATGATCGATGTCCGAGAACAGTATACGAAGTACATCGACCTGTTGCTGTCCGTCGACGGCGAGTTACACGCGCCGCCGGTCTGTCGGTTCGTCTGGGGCGAGGGGATCGATTTCACCGCGCTCGTACAGAGTGCGAACAAGCAGTTTACCAAGTTCCTCCCCAGCGGAATCCCCATCCGGGCCCGCGTCTCGATCGTCTTCACCGAGTTCAAAACGGCCGACTACCACAAGTCAGAGGTCTCACCCGAGTCCACCGATAAGACGAAGGTTTGGACGGTAACGGAAGGAGATACGCTCTGGCTCATCGCGTCGGAGGAGTACGGTGATCCGTCCCACTGGCGGACAATTGCGGATCAGAACAACGTCGACAATCCACGCGCCATCGCGCCCGGGGACAAACTTGAACTACCGCCGTTATGAGCACTGAACTCAACAATCACCCGCGATACTCGCCGCGATTCAAGGTCGACGTTGGCGATCAGAAATTTCAGGAACCCGGCGGCAGAATCGCCGATCTCGTCGTCGAAACGACCTTCGAGGGAGCGGATCGGTTCTCCTTTACGCTGAACTATCCGTTCGACGAGGAGTTAGACGAGTTTGCCGGCCTGTCGTGGGACGACTTTGCCGTCGGGACAGACGTCGAAATTTCAATGGGGTACGGCGACGACGGACAACTGACGCCGTTGCTGTCTGGAAAGATTCAGTCAATCACCGGCGAGTTTACCGTCGACCGTGGCCCGTCGATACAGATCGCCGGCTACGGGTTGCTCTGGGAAACCATGCAAGGGTCCGCCGCCAACTCGTGGTCGGAAACGACAATCGGCGACGCCGTTGAGGATGTTCTCTCGAGGTATCCGTTCTCGACGGTCCACGTAGAACACGCGGATATCAAGCGAGAGAAGCTAATTCAGAACGATTGCAGCGACTACCGGTTCGTCCACGATCTCGCATCGACCTACGGATTCGAGTTCTACGCGAAGCGAGATACAGCCACGTTCGTCCCGCGCTCGTCGGCGGTGTCCGACGATCCGGTTGCCGAACTGTGGTACGGAGAAGCGCTCCACGATTTCTCCGGAGAGATCACCCGTCGAAAGCACACACACCAGGTCGAAGTCCGATCGTGGGACATCGGAGAGAAGTCCGAAATCGTCGCCACTGCAGGCAGTTCCACTGCACAACACAAGGAGGTATTCAGAGTGCCAGCTATGTCACGTGATGAGGCCGAACGAATCGCAGCAACGAAACACAATCAGTTCTCCGATGGGATCGTCCAGGCCCACGGTGAGGCCGACGGAATTCCGGAAATCCGCGCCGGCGAGACGATTGAGCTCGCCGAACTCGGTAACCGGTTCTCGGGGTCGTACCACGTTACCAAAGCGACCCATCGAATGGGCACTGCAGGCTATCGGACGACATTCGAAGCGACGGAGGTGTCGGTATGAGCAGTCCGGGCTTTTTCGACGGCGAAACCGCCGAGGGCGGGATTCAGGGAGTCGTCGTCGGGATCGTCACCGACAACGACGATCCGAAAGACCTCGGCCGCGTCAAGCTCAGGTTCCCCTGGCGCGACGCTGACGACGAGAGCTACTGGGCCAGAATCGCCACGCCGATGGCGGGTGACGAGTACGGCACGTACTTCCTGCCGGAAGTCGACGATGAGGTGCTCGTCGCCTTCGAAAACGGCGATATTCACGAACCGTACGTCATCGGGTCACTCTGGAACGGCGAGCAAAAACCACCTCGTCGAAACGAGGGTCACAACAACACCCGCGAAATCCGATCGCGCAGCGATCACACAATCGCGTTCGACGACAGCGATGACGGCAGCATCACGATCCGCACGAGCGACGGCCACGAAATCGTCGTCGATGACTCGAGCGGGTCAGAAACGGTTGCCATCCGCGACGACCGCGGCAAGAACACGATCACGCTCGACTCATCGAGTGGCCGGATTTCGATTGAGGCGGACGACGAACTCGATCTCTCTGCATCGAAGATTTCCATCGACGGCACGAAATCCGTCGAAATCTCCGGCGGCACCGATGTCGATATCTCGAGTAAGAACACCATTGAACTCTCGAGTAAGGCTCGACTCGATATCTCGAGTAGCGGACTCATGGGAATCGATTCGACGGGGCCGCTGACGATCCGCGGTGCACTCATTCAGCTGAATTGAGTTGGAACTGAGACAAGCGAAACACGAGACTCATACATGAAACCCGCAGCACGACTCGGCGATGCGACCGCCCACGGCACACCGCTTACTGGAACCGCGAGTCCAAACGTCTTCATCGGCAAGCAGCCAGCGTGGCGCGCTATCGCGGACGTCCACGCGTGTCCGTTGACAACAGGGGCGGTCCCACATGTTGGTGGAAAAGTTGCAGTAGGAAGCAGTACCGTCCTGATCAACAAGATGCCGGCGGCACGAATGGGTGACAAGATCATCGAGAACGGCCCGCCGAATACGATTGTCGACGGCTGTCCAACCGTCCACATCGGGTGAACGATGGCCGACGATTTCCTTGGAACCGGCTGGCAGTTTCCGGTCACGTCGGATCACCGCGGCGATATCCAACTCTCGGATACCGACGCCGACATTCGGGAAGCGATTGCGATCATCCTCGGAACTGCGAAAGGCGAACGGATCATGCGCCCGGAGTTTGGCTGCGATATCCACGATCATGTCTACTCGTCGGCCTCGCCGGCGACGTTGAACCTCATCGAGAGTAGCGTCCGCGAGGCGCTCGTTCGCTGGGAACCCCGGATCGACGTCGAAGACGTGACCGCGAGACCCGCCGACGAAGACCCAAACAGGATCCTGATCGACATCGAGTACCGCGTGCGGACGACGAACAGTCTGTCAAACATGGTCTATCCGTTCCATATTACAGAGGGAGATGGCTGACGAACCGATTATCGACGAGCGAGACCAGGAAGCGGTGTTCGAAACGCTCCTCGAGCGCGCCGACGGCTACACCGACGCGTGGGATCCCCAGACGTCAGACGTCGGACGGACGCTGTTGCGCATCTTCTCGACGTTCGAAGCCGACGTACGAAAGCGACTGAACGAGGTTCCCGAAAAGCACCTCCTCGCGTTTCTGGACGCTCTCGAGTTCGCTCGACGACCACCGCAGGCGGCTCGGACGCCGCTTACGTTTACCGTCTCGACGGATCTTGACCGAAACGTCCCGATACCGGGTGGTACGCGGGCGACCGCCAATCCGGGCGATGGAGATACCCAGCAGTTCGAACTCCCCAAAGACGGCGGGTTCGAAGCGACGCCGGCGCGGTTGCGAGACGTCGTCGGCGTCGAGCCGACGGACGACGCCATCGTCGATCACGGCGACGTTCTCGAGGGAGAGGCAATCGAACTGTTCTCGGGAAGCAACATGCAGGCCCACGTGCTCTACCTGGGAAACGACGCCGCGTTGAATCTTGAGGGAGGGGCGACGTTTTCGGTGTCGGTCGAAGCAGAGACGGGCGCCGACCGGTTCTTCGAGGCAACGGTCTGGGAGTACTACGGCGAAGATGCGGACGGAACTGAGGGATGGCACCGACTCGAGCGCCCAGCCGACGATCACCGTGATGACGACGTTGGCGTTGAAGCACTGCAGGAACGGCTGCAGTCTGACGCCGCAGGGACGCGACACCATGCCGACCGAGAACAGCGCAGTGAACGAACGTTTCGCGTACCCGGAAAACCGGTCGAACACGAACTCAACGGCGTCGATAGTCGGTGGATCCGCTGTTCGATCACCGACGCCGATTCGAATGTGCTCTCGACGACGGTAACCTCACTTTCAATACACGTCGCAAGCACCGGGACGGAAGACGGTCTCGAGGCAGATATGTTGCTGTTCAATGACGTTCCGCTGTCGGCCGACGACGGTGCGATCAGGCCGTTCGGACGCATTCCGCAGCCGCCGGCAACGTTCTACGCGGCGTGTCAGGAAGCGTTTACGAAACCGGGCGCGGTCGTCGACCTCGAGTTCATCCCACCGACCGCCAGCGCGGGTGACGAGGCGGAAACGACGGATTCGGAAACGAGCAGGGAAACGGCGGAGACAAGAGCGGGAACGGGGATGGGAAGCGACGGGCCAGCGACGAACGCGGGTGCCGGCGTGCTCGGTGGTCCGCCGCGACTCTCCTGGGAGTACTGGAACGGTGACGGCTGGACGCGACTGGAGTCAGTCGAGGACGGAACTGGTGCCTTCCAGACTGCAGGCACAGTCCAGTTCGATGTCCCCCAAGATATCGAGGCGACGACGGTGTCCGGTCACGAGAACGTCTGGATTCGGGCTCGACTGGTCGGTGGGAACTACGGCCAGCCGTCGTATGAGGTAACGAGCGACGGCACCCGTGGATCGCTCATCGACGAGCCCGACTCGCCAACGTTTGGCGACGTTAGCATTCAGTACGACCGCGGCGAACAACCGTTCGAGACGGTGTTTCGGTACAACAATGCGGCATACAGCGAGGATTTATTCGACGCCACTGGCGGGTTCGAGCCGTTTACCGACGTTCCTGACGAACACCAGACGCTGTATCTCGGGTTCGATGACACTCTTCGGAATGGGCCGTTGACGCTGTTCGTTCCGGTCGAGGATACGACCTACCCCCAGTCGTTCGATCCCGGTGTCCAGTGGGAGTACTGCATCGACCCCGTCAGCGGTGAGTGGGCCAAACTCGATACCTACGACCGAACGGGCGGCTTGACCGAACGAGGAATTGTCACGCTCACGTTCCCCGAACCTACGTCCGCACTCGAGTTGTTCGATCGGGAGCGCCACTGGATTCGAGCCCGCGTAACCAAAGACGAGTTCGATATCGATCACGACCCACGCGATGGCCAGCCCGCAACGACTGAAACGGTTTCGGCCGGCCACACGGACTCGGATCCGGTGGCCGGCTCGGTCCCGGCGGACGTCACGAGCGAGCGGACAACCTCGTCGCCCGTTCTCGAGGGGATCTACCCGAATACGCAATGGGCGTACAACACCCTAACAGTCGAAGACGAGGTCCTTGGCTCGAGCGATGGCTCTCACAACCAGTCATTTCGATGTGGACACGCACCGATCATCGATATCGACGTGTGGGTGGACGAACGCTCGACCTTGTCTGCGGGCGAACGCCGCAGGCTTGATGAGGAGCGTCCAGAGGCCGTCGCGCCGGAGTACGACTCCCGTGGGGAACTGACCGCATTCTGGGTTCGCTGGCACAGTGTCGACGATTTCCTCGATTCGGATCCGACCGACAGACACTACGTGATCAATCGAACGCTTGGTGTCGTCGAATTCGGCGACGGCGACAACGGCGCGATTCCGCCGACAGGACAAGACAACGCCAAAGCAACCTACACTACCGGCGGCGGCAGTGACGGCAACGTCGACGCCCGAACAGTGACCGACCTGAAGAGTTCAGTCGCGCTGGTCGAGTCGGTGTCAAACCCGACACCGGCTGACGGCGGTGCCGATATCGAGTCGACCGACACGCTCGTCTCTCGGTCGACGAATCGACTCAAACATCGCAACCGGGCGGTGACGGCGCAAGACTACGAGCAGGTCGCGAAAGCCGAATTCCCCGAACTCGCTCGCGTCACATGCGATCCGGCGCTCGGCGGTGGAGATGGGTCACGGGTGACCGTTCTGATCGTCCCGCAGACCGAACGCGAAAAACCCGTTCCATCGATGGAACTCAAACACCGTGTTCGCGAAACGTTGTACGACCGCGCACCCGCCTCGCTCGTTGCCGACGATGACGCTGATATCGTCGTCCGTGGCCCCGGCTACGGTGAACTCTCAACCGAAATGACAGTCCGTGCGACTAACGTCAAAAGCGTCTCGTTACTCAAAGGAGCTATCGAACGGCGGCTCAACCAGTATCTCCACCCCCTGTTTGGAAACGACGGCAACGGCTGGAAGTTCGGCGCAGTACCCGATTCGAAACGACTTGCAACGGTCGTCGGCGACGTCGATTCTGTCGCCGAAGTCACAACGTTCGACGTCACAGTCGAAACCGGATCGCAGCGTCACATGCTCTCGGGCCACGACGATACTCAAACACTCCCTCGAGACACGCTCGTCTGCAGCGGCACACACGAAATTACGGTGACGACGGAGGGACAACGATGATCGAATCGATCCAACGGCGACCGCACTGTCACACCCTGCGGCAGACTGAACTGAGGTAATACGACGATGGGACTCGACGTACCAGAACTCGACGATCGGGAGTACGAAGCGTTGCTCGAACAGGCTACAAAGCTGATTCCAGCGTATTCGGACGAGTGGACCGACTTCAACCCACACGATCCTGGGATCACGATCCTGGAAGTGCTCGCATGGCTCACCGAAACGCACAGCTACCAGCTCGATCAGATCACCGATGAGCACCGCGAGAAGTACCTTCGACTGATTGATCACGGGTGTCGTCCGCCGAAACCGGCAACGGCGCAGTTGCAGCTTTTCCCGCCCGCTGCAGTCAGTGGCGACCGCTTGCCGGCCGGAACGCAACTGGCAGTGACCGACGGATCCGATGCTGTCTATCGGTTCGAGACAAACCACGATGTCGTCTGTTCGGCGGCTGAAATCCAGCGCGTCATCACCGTCGACGAGACCGGAACGACCGATCACGGCGAAGCAAACCAAACTGACGGCATGTTCTACCGGCCGTTCGGTGACGAGATTACCCGCGGAGACGCAGTCTATCTCGGCTTCGACCGGGATCCGTTCGAAAACAAGGAAAGCCTCACGCTGTCGGTCGACTACCACGACGAGAACCTCCCGGATCCCGAACCGCCACAGTCCGACGAAGCGCCACCTACGTTCACTCCATCCGTGGCGCTGGCCTGGGAGTACCGCGACCCAGAGACAGAGACGTGGCGAGCGCTGTCCGTTGTGGCCGATGAGACCGACGTCCTGTACGGCGGCGGCTGGCTCGAACTCATCGACGACTCGGACGAAACCACCTCGAGCGAAGACGACGACTCTTCACCTGAGCCAGCAACCACCGGCGAGGTCTGGATTCGCTGTCGCGTTGAGAAGCCAGGCTACGAGATACCGCCACAGGTCAACGCGATCAGACCGAACGTCGTCAGCGCCAGCCACGCCGTGTCGGTTTCGAACGAACGCCTGTCTCCAGTTGGGGACGCTAACTGGTCAGAGACGTCACCGGCACTCGACGGCCAGACGTACGCATTCGAGCATGATCCAGTCCTCTCGGCGACCGTCTACGTCGACGGCGACCGCTTCGTTGAGGTTCCCGACTTCGACGCGTCAAGTCCCGATGACTCTCACTACGTCCTTGACCAAACCCGCGGACAAGTGACGTTTGGCACCGGCGTTGCCGGCCGCGTTCCGCCACCGGACGCGACGATCACCGCCGACTACGTCACCGGCGGCGGCACCGATGGCAACGTCTCCTCGAGTGCCGTCTGGCGATTCAGCGACTCTAATACCGAACTGACGGCGGGTGTCTCGCCAGCCGACATCGACGTCGAACCATTACGAGCGGCAACCTGCGGCACCGACGAGGAAACGGTCGACGCCGCGCTGCGCCGTGCTCGACGTGACCTTCGACGGCCCCATCGGGCGGTCACCGAGGACGACTACCGCTATCTCGCGTCACGAACGCCCGGACTCAGGATCGGGCGCACGACCGTCCTGGTCGACGGCGACCAGACGACCGTGGTCGTCGTCCCCTACGCGCCACGAGATATCCCCAGCCCGGAGCCAAGCGAGGGCTTTCTCGAGGCAGTCAATCGACACCTCCGCGAACGGACGCTCCTGACCGACCGCATCCACGTCAGCGGGCCGCGATACGTTCGACTCGAACTCACCGTCACCGGACGGACGCGCCCTCGCTACACCGACAGCGGACACGAAGCTGCGATCACCGATGCCGTCGAGTCGTATCTCCATCCGTTGTACGGGTACAACGGCGAGGGGTGGCCGTTCGGCCGCAGACTCGAGGGAGCGGGACTGGCCGATGTGATTGGCGCTGTCGACGCAATCGATGAGGTGACAGACATTGCGATCACTGCCCACGGCGGGACGACCGTCGACGACCGGACGGTACTGATCGACGAGACGTCGCTGTTTACCGTCGCAGACGTGACCGTCGATCTGACGACGGCGAGCCGACGAGGTGACTAACAATGGAATTTTCGTATGCAACGACGACCAGCGAATCAGACTGGAGCGGGTGGACGACCCGAAACGTCGACGTCGCCGACGGCGGCATCACGCTCGCCCGAACGACGGCGATCCGTGAAAGTGACCTCGGCGCGTCGTACGTCGATCTCGCCGTTGATCCATCTGGACTGCTCTATACGCTCCGCTCGTCCGGAGCGCTGTACAGATACAACCCAAGCACCGACACCAGACAGCGACTGCTGGACGCGACCGATACCTCACTCGAGTCGCCGCGTGCGGTTTGTGCGAGCGAGAACCGGATCTTCGTCGCCGACGGTGCAACTGAGTCAATCGTGACGGTCTCGCCGCGACTCCAGCGGGAGACGGGAACGCTGCGCGCACAGGCGGTCGACCCAGTCGAACTCACCTACGACTCCGGAACGATCTACGTCCTCGACGGCGACGAACGGATCGTTTGCATGGGTGACGACGACCTCACTATCGACTGGTGGCTCAGATCGCCAGTCGACATTGCCGTCACGGACGAACTGAGCTACGCACTCGATACCGTCGACGGCGAGCCAACCGTCCGTGCATTTCGAGACGAACAAGAGATTCGTGATGAGACGTTCCCGCTGTCGGCTGATGCGTTCACCGTAAACGACACGCGATTCGTTCCAACCGCTGTCGCCGCACCTCGAGGCAGCGTCGTTCTCGCCGGCACGATGGCTCAGGACGACCACGGACTGTTCGAGTGGAACCCGGAGACACGCGAATTCGAACAGCTTGCGACCCTCGCGGATCGCTGTGTCCAACTCGTCAGCCGCCCCGCTGGACCCACCCCCGGTCGCGTCTTCTACGCGCTCGTCGGCGACAACCGAACCTGTTACGCACTACGAGAGGTCACCGAGTACGCTCGACACGCAGAGCGTGACCGCCACGTCGGTCTCGCGGTTCACCGATACGACTCCGGCGCCGATGATATTGAGTGGCACCGACTCGCGCTCGAACTCGCCCGTTCTTCGGCCAGTACGCAGGTTCGCGTCCGATACCACGCAACCGACGACCGAACCCTGTTCCCCCTCGATTCCGACGGGGAAAAGACACAGGTGGTCGGACTCTCCGCCCTCGAGACGGAGCAGACCGACGCGACGACCGGCGGCGGGACCGCGCAGGCTCGAGAGAGCGGGCAAGAGTGGGACCCATTTGATGCCGACGCTCTCGAGGCCCTCGCTACAGCTGGCGTCGACTCAGTCTGGGAACTCGCGACAGCGGACCCCGACCGGCTGACAGCCCAAAGCGGGCTTGCAGGCGAGACAGTTCGCCGATCACAGCGAACCGCAATTGACGTCCTCGCCGCCCACATCGAGACGGCGTGGACGCATGTCGACGAAATCGATCCTGAAGACATCTTGTTGCGGTCGGCAACGGGGCGGTACCTATACGTCGCCATCGAACTCGTTGGCACTCCAACCGTAGCGCCGCTGATCGACTCGATGACCGCGTACTGCCCCCGTCAGTCGTATCTCCGATATCTGCCCGAACTGTATCAATCAGACACACGCTCGAGTGCGTTTCTCGAGCGGTATCTCTCAGTCTTCGAAACCTCGTTCGCCGATATCGAGTCTGAAATCGAACGTCTCGGCCGCTACCTCGATCCACATGGCGCTCCGAGTCAATCACTCGCCTGGCTCGAAGACTGGCTCGCCGCCGACGAGTACCGACACTGGCCCGAGAGCGCCCGACGGGAATTTCTGGCCCGTGCACCCGAGTTGTACAAAAAACGCGGCACGAAAGCCGGCTTGCGGGCAATCCTCGAGTTGTACCTACGACATGCAACAGGATCACGTGACGGCGTAACCCAATCACCAACCGGCCGTGAGACTTCCATCGATGACGATCGCGGCGGTCAGGGCGACATCGGCACAGGTCATCGCCTGTTTTTTGTCGATCCCTCCGACGTCGGTCGGCTCGACGACCCAGCCGCCCAAGAGTACGCTTCGATGCTGTCCGGGGACCGAGCGTTCGCCCTGTTCTGTGGCCCCTTCGAATCCAACGACCACCAAGCGGCAGTTGAGCACATCGTCGAAACCGAAAAACCGGCTCACGTCGACGCGCACGTCCTCGCACTCGAGGATGAGTTAACCCTCGGCGGCAGTACGTTCCTCGGACTCAACAGCAGTCTCCAGACGCGGACATTCGCGATGGGCGATGCCGTCCTCGGAGAAGATACGATCCTCGGCACTCGCGGGTCAGACTGAGATCGAATGTGCGTCGTTCCACACATCGGATAGAAGGCGACGTTCTCACCCTGCTCTATCGCGTCTCCGGCCCCAAAACCGAGACACTGGACCTGCTCGAGCAGCTCGAGACCCATGCGTCTGAATTTCTCCCTGTGGATTACGCGGTTGGAACGTCCGCCTCGAGGGTATGGTACTCGTCGTACATCTCGAGTTTGCCATAGCGCTTCGTGTAGTAGAGACGACCGGGACCGAGAACGCGGAATTCGGCAGGTGGTTCGACACCCATACCGATGAAGCAATCCCGAATCTGGCATTTTAGGTGATGAACCAGAAACTCCTGACACCGCTCAAGCGAATCGAATTCGACGGGCAGCAGTTCGATTCGAGCATCGGGGTCGCGAGCGACGGCTGCGTCACCGTCGACAACGTGCTCGGTCCACTCGTCATCGAGATAGAACATCCCGAGATCGGAGACGGCTCCAATCTCGAGTGAGTCACCAAAGTCGATCTCAGGATGGGCGGCGACAGCATCGGTAAACGCCTCCCAGTTCCCGGAGTCTTCTGCAGGCGGCTGCTCGAGGTCGATATCGTAGGTGTCAGCCATACTCATCGCTTGCTCCAAGCCTGTCGACTGATCGGAATCGACCGCGAGGTGGATATCCTTCCGATAAAGGATTTCAGACGGCTCTTCAGCGTTTTCGGGGATCTCAACAACCCGTTCGGTGCCAGCATCGAAATAGCTGGTCACCTGCTGATAAAAGTCACCGAACAACCGCTCGAACTCCTCGAGCGAGAGGTCCTCGAGGGCGACACGGACGGTGTTGAGACGATCCGGATGTTCATCCCATGAGAGCGTCTCGTACCCGCGTTCTTTGTAGACGTAATACCGAGCGAATCGACGAGCCTGCTCGACGTGTTCGTTCCCCTCGTTAGTTCGCTTTGATGGATCGTCTGGATAGCCATCCTGCTCGTGATATTTAATATCTCCGTTGAACTCCATCTCGACCCAGTGTTCCACGTTATTATTATCGTATGTGTAGAGTCCAACTCGCTCACCATTTTCACCGGTGATATTGGCCTTCATTGTAATCACTTACCCAAATCATTCGCCTGTGAATCTCCTTCTCCAGTCTCAGACCCATCACGAAGCCCAAGCTTCTGCTTGAGCGATTTGTATTTGTCTTTAAGGAACTCGATTTCGTCTTCGTACTTCTGACCGACCCATTTGCCGCCTTTATCGAGTGCACGTTTGCCGACCTGTTCGTAAAGGTCTTCGCTGGTCGTGGCTGCGTAGGCCAGCAGCGGCGCACCGATAAGTCCTGTCGCGGCGGTCACGGCACCAGTCGCGACGCCAGCAATCCCTGCTCCGAATGCGAGGCCGCCGGCTAACATTCCCTTCTTCGACGCATCGACAGCATCCACACCATCAGAGCTGTAGACATCCTCTTTTAGCTGTTTCACGTCGTCGATGATTCGATTGACGGACTCTGATAGGTCGGCCCGCTCGTCGTCCTCAATCGCGTGCACTCCGTCCTCGAATTCCGGCTGTTCACCGCCGAGCAAGCTCTCGAGTGTTCCTTTGGCCGACTGCTGAATGTGCACGTCGGTTCCCATCCGATTGACGACCACAGGTTTCTCACCAGACAGTGCTTGTTTCGCCGTCTCGTCAGCTTCCCGCTCGAGTTGGGGATCCGGATCGATCTCTACCTGTGCACCCTCCTGGGGCATCATCGAAACCGTCGCACCACCGTTCTGTTGTTTGACGTGTTCTAACTCGTGCGCGAGTAGGAACGGCCCCTCGCCAGACTCCGGGTCATACTCGCCGGAGTTGAACACGATATCAGTTCCTCAGAGCGCACATTGACTCATCACTTCGATGCGAGCAACTCTTCGTTGTCGGGATCAGTGAAATCGGGATACATCTCGAGAGTTTTGTACTGTTCAGCGGCTTCGATTCGCCCCGGTCCAAGCACACAAAACGCTGTAGGCGGATGTAGCCCCATTCGGATGAAGCAATCCCTGATCTGGCATTTGAGGTAGTGATCAAGGTAGCCACGGAACTCCTCAAGCGGTCCGGGGTCAATCGGTGCGAGTTCGATCAGCGTGTCCGGTTCGCGGTCGAAAGGGTCTCGGTCGGGCTCGCCGATGTGTTCGACGCCGCGGTCGTCAACGAAGGCCGTGTAGAGTGACGAAACGTCGGCAATGGTGAGTTCGTCGTCAACTGTTACATTCTGCGTGCGTGTCACAGTAGCCAGATCCGCGGAGAAACGCTGCCAGTCGTCGACTGATGACGTACTGAATTCATCGATATCAGTGCTATCCCAGATGTCTTCAAGATCCACGCCATGTTCTGATGCGAGGGTTTCAGCCCCCTCAGCGAAATCGGTCTCAAGAGGATCGACACCGAGATAGATGTGCTGGCGGTACAGCACCGAATTTGGGTCAGCCGCAGCGGACGGAATCGGGACCGACCGAGAAATTCCGTCGTCGTGATAACTCCGAAGTTGTTGCTCGAGATCGCCGAATAGGTCGTCGAACGCCGAATCCGAGAGTTCTTGGACCGCTAGCCGAATAGCGTTGATCCGCTCGGGGTGAATCTCTGATGGGACGGTGTCGTAGCCCTGCTCGCAGTAGATGTAGTATTGGGCGAATCGGCGGGCCTGTTCATTCAATTCATTTTCTTCCGGCGTACGATCAGCTGGTTTATCAGCATATGCGGCGCACTGATGTGCTTTTATATCTCCATATCTATCAATTACAATTTTGTGATTCGACTCACCATTATCTATAACAGTAACTGCAACACCAACGTCTTTTTCTCCAATATATTTGGCGTTCATGACTTACCACCCTTCGAACTCGTCAATGATGCCGTCGCCACCGTGTTCAGTTCCACCGAAGCGTTTACGGAACTTTTCATCGATGAGGTTCTCGATGTAGGTACCGAAATCGGCCGATTTCTCGGCGATCGCTTTCGACCCGGCCTCGAAGGCCGGATCGTAGGCAGCTTTTGAGACATCACTGGCGATTCCCGACGCGAGTTCGGTGAGGACTTGCTGGCCGGCAACAGCACCACCAGCAGTCCCTACACCAGGGGCAATCATCGTTCCCACGGCAGCGCCGACTAACCCGCCGGCTGCCCCAATGGCACCTTTTCCAGCGGCCTTCCCAAGCCGGCCTCGCCAAGCGGTATCACCCTTGATAGCGTCGAACAACTCGCCCTGATTCGCCTTGATCTGTTCGACCTCTTTGGCAAGCACTTCCGGGTCTGCAGAGACACGATCACCGAATCGCTCTTCAGCCTCCATGTGGGCCTGCTCGAGCGACTCGGCCTCGGGCATCCGCTGAATGTGAACGTCAGTACCCATTCGGTTGACGACCACTGGCTCGTCACCAGACAGCGCTTGCTTTGCCGTCTCATCAGCTTCCCGCTCGAGTTGTGGATCCGGATCAATTTCCACATCCGCGCCTTCCTGAGGCATCATGCTGATCGCTGCCCCAGTCTGTTGTTTGACGTGTGCGAGTTCGTGAGCCAACAAAAACTGCCCCTCGCCAGATTCCGGGTCGTACTCGCCGGAATTGAACACGATGTCGTTTCCACAGGTGAACGCCTTCGCGTCGATTGCGTCGGCGGCTTCGGCGGCTTTCGCGCCCGTGTGGATGCGTACGTTCGAGAAGTCCGCATCCATGCGCTCCTCGAGCGCGCGTTGAATCGGCTGATCTAACGATTTGCCACCATCGCCGAGTACGTCAAGCACCGTGTCGGGAACCTCGTCCTGACTCGTGCCAGTCCCCTCGAGGGCGCGCTGGATATTGAGCTCGCTGGGTGAGGGTGCGATACCGGGATGGCCGAATACGCCGGAGGAAAGCGGATCGCCACCGTATACCTCGTCCGGGTTCGGCCCGTGCAGGTTCGACTCGTCGGCCAGCGCAGTACCGTGGACTGACTGTGCCCCCATCGCCGCGCTCGAGCGTGTTGATTGCTGGGATGACGTACGCTCGTTCGTTTGGTCGGACGATTGCGTCTTTCGTTTGCGGGACTTTTTCGATCCCATCTACCGACTCACCACATTGGGTGTGGATTTCTGGCGTCGGGGACCACTCAAGCGACTCATACTGTTAGAATTTGTAGTAGTCTATCTTAATAGTTATCGTTCGAATTCGGTGAAATAGTGGGCCAAACTCCGCCGAGACGGCCATCGCGCTCGAGTTGGGGGCCCGGATCGATCTCGACTACTGCACCGGCCTTAGAACCGGTCGAACCCATACTCGTCTGCACAGTAACGGGCGAACACATTCCGAGTGATTACCGAATGACAGCGTTGTGATCGCCGTCTCGAAGGTGTAGTTGCGGATACAGATCGTAGTGGTCGTACCGGCGGGCGTAGATGAACTTCCCGAAGCCGACGACGCGGTATGGCTCCGGTGGAACCTGACCCATCCCGACGAAGCAGTCCCGGATCTGGCAGCGAAGATGATGATCGAGGTACTCCCGGAACTCCTCGAGTGAGCCAGGATCAGCGGGCATCAACTCGAGACGGGCGTCGGGTTCGCGCTCGAGGGGGCTGTCGTTCCACTCGACCTCGTGTTCGCCGCGGGCATCGGGATAGCCGACGTGGATTCCTGACACCGCGCTCAACTCGAGTTCGAGATCGTCGGGATTAGCGAGATCCATCAGGTGCTCGCCAAATTCGGTCCACTCTTCGAGGTCGGCCTCTGAAACGGCAGCTCCGGTTTTCGGGGTCGTTCCCGGTTCGTACTCGAGGCTGTGGGCCTCTGCGAGCGCTCGAGCCTGCTCGGTGAGACCGCTTTCCGCGATGTCGACCCCGAGGTAAGTGTCTAGTTTGTAGATGACCGCATCCGGTTTTTGGACGCCTGCTGGGAGATTGACTGGACGATCAACGGACTCGTGGTGACTCCGGAGTTGCTGGTGTAGTGCGCCGAAGTACTGTTCGAACTCCGCGTCGGAGAGTTGGAGGATGGCTTGCCGAACAGCGTCAATGTAGTCTGGGTTCTCGATGTGCTCGAGCGTGTCGTAGCCGCGCTCGCGATAGACGTGGAATTTAGCGAAGCGACGAGTTTGATTCACGTGTTCATTTTCTTCTTCTGTTCGGTTATCAGGATCGTCGGCATAGCCGTCTTGTTGGTGTGCAGTGATTGTACCGTCCTTTTTCATCTCGATAACATGTTCTGCATCATTATTATCGAGAAGATTTACACCGACCAACCTGTCATTCTCACCAGTGATTACGGCTTTCATTGGTTTCTCACCGCCCCAGATTTACCAACACCTTCGGTTTCTTGACCAGTCAAAGCTCGTTCGTCCTTCAACTCAGCGTACATTTCCGAGATTTCCTGGTACATTCGCTCGAGTTCGGCGGGTTTACCGTCAGGTCGGTTATCGACGAGGTAGTCGATGCCTTCCTTGGTAAGATCGCTTGCAGCCCCGGAAACGGCAGCGCCGACAGCAGCACCGGTAGCGGTTCCAACAACCGGGATGACTGAACCTGCAGCAGCACCAAGGGCGGCCCCAGCACCGGCACCAGCCAGTGATCCGAAGACACCTTTCGTCCCTGCTGTTAGCCAGTTCCCATCGGATGCAGCTCCGGGTTTGGCTTCTGTTAGCGCTGCCATCATTGTTTCTTGACCTGCTTTGAGCTTCTCGACCTCTTTGGCCAGCACTTCCGGATCTGCAGGGACACTATCATCAGATAGCTCTGCAGCTTCCACACGGGCCTGCTCGAGCGACTCGGCCTCGGGCATGCGCTGAATGTGTTTACGACCTCATGCTGGGTGTGTGGTGTCGTACGTGTGTTGACGAGTTGCATTTCGACCAACTCAAAACCGTTTGCGTCTCCAAACCGAATTTATCCGAAACGCAGTCGATATCGATTCAGCAGAACGCGCGCTCTTCGGCTGGATCAATGTAATTGGGATACATCTCGAGAGTTTTGTACTGCTCGGCGGCTTCGAAATCACCGTAGCCAAGGATGCGGAACGGCTCTGGCGGTTCAAGCCCCATGCGGATGAAGGCATCCCGGACCTGACATG
Organism: Natronolimnobius sp. AArcel1; assembly: GCF_011043775.1. Taxonomy (NCBI): domain Archaea; kingdom Methanobacteriati; phylum Methanobacteriota; class Halobacteria; order Halobacteriales; family Natrialbaceae; genus Natronolimnobius; species Natronolimnobius sp. AArcel1. The sequence goes on from NZ_JAAKXY010000001.1 coordinate 665,565, forward strand.
CTAGATTGTGGTTGACGTACTCCTGGAACTCCGCGAGTGGCCCGGGATCCATCACGGGCAACTCGATCCGTGCGTCGGGTTCCCGATCAAACGGCTCGGAAGCGTCCGTAACGTGTTCCTCACCTCGACCGTCGAGATAGGCCATGTGGAGCGACGAGACGCCGGCGATTTGAAGCCCGTCGGAGAGGTCACCGTCTGCGGCGTCAGCCAGTGCTCCCAGTTCTCGAGAGGCAGCGGTCCACCCATCGAGGTCGACCGTGTCTCCGTCCTCGAGCGACATGGAATCTATCCGATCCGGCGAGAGATCTAACCCGTGTCGGGCAGCGATAGCCGCCGCTTCCTCGCTGAACTCGGTCTCGAGCGGATCCACTCCCAGATAGACGTTTTTGCGGTAAAGCACTGAGTCGGGGCTCGATGCTGCCGACGGAATCTCGACGACACGGTCACTGTTGGAGTCGTCGTAACTTCGAAGTTGGTGGTAGAGGTCGCCAAAGTGCTGTTCGAACTCCGACTCGGTGAGTTCAGCGATTCCTACCCGGACAGCGTTGAGCCGCTCGGGGTGGATCCGAGGTGGTTTGACGGTGTCGTAGCCGCGCTCGCAGTAGACGTAGTACTGGGCGAATCGACGAGCCTGTTCGACGTTCTCGTTGCCTTCATCACTACGTTTGGCAGCTTTATCTGGATATTTGTTTTGAAGATGACTGTTTATTTCACCATCATATAGAACTCCGATCTTGTGTTCGACGCCATTATTGTCTACGACCTGAAGTCCAAACCCACGATCTGTTTCTTTTTTTATATCTGCCTTCATATTTAGAAGTCCGTCTCCTCAGCTTTCGATCCAGTATTGTTCCCACCAAAGCGCTGACGAAGCTTCTCGTCGACCACTTTCTCAATCGATGCTTTGACACCACCAAGTTGCTCGAGGGAGACGTCAGGAATATCTGCGTTGGCAATCGCATCTCGTCCGTTGCCCCAGAGTTTGCCGTACAGGGTTTTGCCGACATCGGAGACCGCACCGCCAGCGAGCGCCCCCAGAACTGGATTCGCAGTGACGGCTCCGACGGCTAGACCGGCCGCGCCACCGACAACTCCGGCTCCCGCGGCTTCACCAACTCTATCGACCGTACTTCGTTCGGAACTGACTGCGTTGAACAGTTTGGCCTGATTGGTCTTGATCTGTCGCACTTCCTCAGCCAACGCTTCGGGCTCGGCTTTTACCTCGTCAACGACCAGATCGCCCGCTTCGTTCTCCGATGAATTACTGAACGGATTCAATTTCCCTAGTGCTGTTCGCTGAATGTGAACGTCAGTACCCATTCGGTTGACGACCACTGGCTCGTCACCAGACAGCGCTTGCTTCGCCGTCTCATCGGCTTCCCGCTCGAGTTGTGGATCCGGATCAATTTCCACATCCGTGCCTTCCTGAGGCATCATGCTGATCGGTGCCCCAGTCTGTTGTTTGACGTGTGCGAGTTCGTGAGCCAACAAAAACTGCCCCTCGCCAGATTCCGGGTCGTACTCGCCGGAATTGAACACGATATCGTTGCCACAGGTGAACGCCTTCGCGTCGATTGCATCCGCCGCTTCGGCGGCTTTCGCGCCCGTGTGGATTCGAACATTACTGAAGTCCGCGTCCATGCGCTCCTCGAGCGCGCGTTGAATCGGCTGTTCGAGGGGTTGTCCGCTTCGACTGCCGAGTACGTCCAGGACGATGTCGGGGATGTCCGTGGGCCTGGTGTCGGTGCCCTCAAGGGCGCGCTGGATGTGCTGTTGTTCCTCGGGGCCGTAGCCGCGACTCGAGAACGGGCAGCGACTTGCCCGCGGAATCACAACTTTGACCGGACAATTCACCAGATCGATCGGCAACTCTATTTCGGGATCGCGATTGAGTTGCAGATCTACGCCTTCCTTAGATATCATGCTACGACCCTGCCTGCTGTTTCACGTGTGCAAAGCGTAAGTGAATAAGATGTTGAATGAACTCTGCTCAGTTACTGCTGGAACGCTCTGGCATTAGGGTTGTGGAACTCGGGATAGAAGTCGACGTAATCGTAGCCGCGGGCAGCCATGAACCGACCCATACCGAGCACGCGGAACTCCTCGGGTGGATGAACGCCCATTTCGACGAACGTATCTCGGATCTGGCAGCGCAGATAGTGGTCCATGAAGGACTTGAAGTATTCCAAGTCCTGTGGATCAATCGGCAAAAGTTCGAGAACCGTGTCTGGCTCGCGTGCTGCTGGAGCCAGATGATCATCTGCAGCCACCAGATGACCGCCACTGGGGTACTTCACGTAGAGTTCCGAGGTGTCGTCAATATACGCTGCGTCACTGAGATCGACGTCCTCGTCGATAGCACGGACAGTGAATTCGCCAGCAAACTCGCCCCAGGCATCTAACTCGCGGCCAGAGACATCAGTGAGATCGATCTCGGCCGCATCCTTCGTCACGTCCAGATTGTGTTTCCGTGCAAGTTCCGTTCCAAGGTCAGTCTCCAGCGGATCGACACCGAGATAAACATTTTTGCTGTATATCGTCGGATCGGTCGCTTCTGATGGGTGTGTCATCGCTGGTCTGGTTCCCGTGCCATCTTCGTAGTCGAACTGCTGGTAGAGGTCGCCGAAATGCTTCTCGAATTCGGCGAGATCCATTTCGGTAATAGCCTGGCGAACAGCGTCTATTCGCACCGGGTTTTCCGGTGCTGGGACAGTGTCGTAGCCCTCTTCGACGAAGACGTAATACCTAGCAAATTTCCGAGCCTGGAGTACGCGCTCACCTTGTTCATCAGTACGTTGAGCTGGATCGTCTGGGTATCCATCTTGTTGGTGGTGATAAATATCTCCGTCATGTTCCATCTCAATCAGGTGTTCAGTGCCAGCATTATCGATAACACTGAGCCCCACAGCGATGTCATCTTCACCAGTTATTGTTGCTTGCATAATTTATTAGCTCGGTTGGGTTCTTTTTGCAAGTCCACGTCCACTGTTCTCAGAGGAAGTCGAGGGGTCAACTTTCTTCAGTTCCTCAACCTCTGCCTTGAGCGATTCGTATTTCTGTTCGAGTTCCTGAACGGACTCAGTGTGCTTTTCTGGGAGCGTATAGTCAGTTAGTTGCTTGGCTGCATCACTGGCAGCCCCGCCGAGCAGTTCGCCACCGACTGTTTCTCCGAGTTTCGATCCGACAGCAGCACCGGCAGCCGTCCCCATTGGCCCAGCAAAGCTTCCGAGAGCACCACCCAAGACGGCACCGAGACTTGCCCCCCCCCAACCATTCCGACGGCTTTTCCACCGGCACCGGCGAGGGAACCAATCGCACCTTTGGTTACTGCCTGGGAGAGATCACTCCCAACCTGCTTGGTCTTCTCCCACGCGTTGCTGAAAAATCCACCATCATCCGTCGCCTGGGTGGACTTACCGGCGATGTTTCCAGGCGTCTCACGCTCTGGGCCTGCCTCGAGCGGATCTTGCTCGGCCTGGTTCCTGACAACGCCCTCGTAGTGGTTCTGGACGATTTCGTACACCTCGCCTCTGGTGACGTATTCCGACTCACCTTTCGCCGTCCGCTGAATGTGGACGTCGGCCCCCATCCGACTCACGAACAATGGCTCGTCGGCCGACAGCGCCTGTGATGCGGCCTCGTCGGCCTCGCGCTCCAACTGTGGATCCGGATCAATCTCCAAATCCGCCCCTTCCTGGGGCATCATGCTGATCGCCGCGCCAGTCTGCTGTTTCACGTGAGCGAGTTCGTGCGCAAGGAGAAACTGCCCCTCGCCAGACCCCGGGTTGTACTCGCCGGAATTAAACACGATATCGTTCCCACACGTGAATGCCTTCGCGTCGATTGCGTCGGCGGCTTCCGCCGCTTTTGCACCCGTATGAATCCTGACGTTCGAGAAGTCCGCATCCATTCGTTCCTCGAGTGCGCGTTGAATCGGCTGATCTAACGATTGTCCACCGTCGCCGAGCACCCCGAGCACCGTATCAGGTACCTCGTCCTGGCTCGTGTCAGTGCCCTCGAGGGCGCGCTGGATATTGAGCTCGCTGGGTGAGGGTGCGATACCGGGATGGCCGAATACGCCGGAGGAAAGCGGATCGCCACCGTATACCTCGTCCGGGTTTGGGCCGTACAGGGTTGACTCGTCGGCCAGCGCAGCACCGTGGACTGACTGTGCCCCCATCGCCGCGCTCGAGTGTGTTGATTGCTGGGGTGACGTACTCGCGTTCGCTTGCTCGGACGACTGTGTTTTCCGTTTGCGGGACTTTTTTGATCCCATCTACCGACCCTCCGTTGGGCTTCGATTGGAGGGCAGTCGACACGAACGATTCCAACAGGTCATTTTTCTTCTCTACCGACAGCAGTAACATAATACTTTCTCTTCTGTTGATGATTTGAGGCGTATGTCCCGCAAGAACGCTCAGTAGAGACGAATCGATCACAGTATACGAATAGTGCCGACCGAACAGACCCGAAGCAAAGTGTTATTTATTTCCAGACAGTTACCGAGTGGTATGTACGAGCACTTCAGCGAGCACCTCCAGGCCGAGTTTGATCGGCTTCAGTGGGTTCTCGAGTACGTCCAAGAGAACCCCTCGCTGATCGCACCACCGCTTGACGGCGGTGGATCGCAGCTGTCGACCGCTGGCGTACACATTCGCGCACTCTCAGCTGGCATCGATACGAACGAACACCCAGCGTCACTCGAGACGGTTCGCGAGGAACTGACTACCCGAACCGAGACCATCGACGAACGCGTCGACGAGGCGCTCGAGGCAGACGTCGACCTCCGACTCGAGACGATCCATCGAGAGTTCCATCTAACGCGAGCCGACCTCGAGACGCTGCTCATCGTTCTCGCACCGGCGTTCGATCGATCTCTGCTCACGATCTACGGCTCACTCACCGGACTCGATACGCCCACCTTCCCGACGGTTCAGTTGGCCGAAACACTGCTCGCGCTCACGGCTCCAGAATCCGACCGCACCGAGTCGCCGCTCGCCCCCACCGCCCCGCTGTTCGAGTACGACCTCCTCGAGCGCGTCTCTGAAAACTCAGCCAGCCCCGAAACCTACGACGTGCTCACCGTCGACGACCGCATCGTCCGCTACCTCAAAGGCGACGACAGTCTCGAGCCCGCCCTCGCCGAGTACGCCAGTCTTGAGTCACACGACCGCACGCTCGAGGAGCTCGTCTTCCCTGACGAAACGGCCGCCGCACTCGAGGGGATCGCCACGCGCTCGCGTGAGGCCGAGTGGCCGACGATCTACTACGCCTCGGGCGAGGACGGCACCGGCAAGGATCGACTACCGGGCGCGCTCACCGACCCCGAGACGCCGATTCTTCGCGCCGACGCCGCCGATATACTCGACGATGATGCCGTGTTCACGCGATTCATCCGCGAAGCGACGTTGCAGGAGACTGCGATTCACCTCGAGGGTCTCGAGGCGATTACCGAACAGAACGACGGCCCCACCCTCGATGACGACGAAAGCGGCCTCTCGATCACCGACGGCGACGACACGCCGACGGTCGACGCCATCGTCGAACGACTCGACGACGCCCCCGGCGACGTCTTCTTGAGTCATGCCAACCCTTGGACGCCCAATGTCGACCTCGAGCACCATCGCCTCGAGACCTGCGACTGTCCGTTCCCCGACTACGAGACGCGGTTGACCATCTGGGAGGAGTACGCCGCGGAGTTTGCCGACGACGTGCTGTGTTCGACGCTCGCAACCAACTTCCGGCTCCCTCAGCGCGACATCCGCCACGCGGTACGGACCGCCCGCTATCTCTGTCGTACTGACGCCAATCCCGACGACCTTGAGGCCGGAGCGCCCGCGGACGCGGTCGACGAGAGCGACGAGAGCACCACGTCCGACCCCTTTGCCCCTGTTGACGGGGAACTCACCCGGGAGCACTGTTACGACGCCTGTAAACGCTACTCCGCGAGCACACTCGAGGCGCTGGCAGAACCACTCGAGCCTGGCTACGGCTGGGGGGATATCGCGCTCAACGACAAGGCCCAAACCCACCTCGAGGAACTCGCAGGACATCTGCAGTACCGCGGTCCCGTCACGAGCGAGTGGGGCTTTGGCGAGCCGGGCAGCCGCGGCGACGGCGTCGTCGCGCTGTTTTACGGCCAACCCGGCACCGGAAAGACGATGGCCGCCGAGATCATCGCGAACGAGACCGGTCTGGATCTCTACCGCGTCGATCTCTCGCAGGTGATCAACAAGTACGTTGGCGAGACCGAAACCCGACTTGCGGCGCTGCTGGACGAAGCCGAACGCTCGAACGCCATCCTGCTGTTCGACGAGGCCGACGCGATCTTCGGCAAGCGCGCCGAGGTCAAAGACGCGACGGACCGCTATGCCAATACAGAGATCAACTTCCTCCTGCAGCGACTCGAGTCGTTCGACGGAATCGTCTTGTTGACGACGAACAAGGAGGCCGGAATTGACCCGGCGTTTAAACGGCGCATCGACCACGCAATCAAGTTCCGGAAACCGCAGGAACTCATCCGACGCGAGCTCTGGCAAACCGTCTTCCCCGACGAGGCCGTCGTCGCGACCGATACCTTCGACTACGAGTTCCTCGGAAGACTCTCGACGACGCCCGCAGTCATCAGAAAGGTCGCCAAATACGCCGCCTACATCGCCGCGACCGAGTCCCACGACGGTCGCCCGCTCGCAACCGCCACGACCGATCTCGAGGCGGTGACGATCACCTTCGATCACATCATCCTCGCGTTGCAGTACGCCAAGGAGGCCGGCGGTGGTGGATTCGAGATTGATTTCCGCGAGTACGAGGACAAACGCCGCACCTACGAGAGCGCAACTGTCGAACGGGATTGGCAAGAAGAGCTTCGCCGGACCTACGGAACTGCTCCGGACGAAGCGAACGTGGACGCGGATACAGATGCAGAAGGGGATACGACTGCTGAGCAAGGGGACGCTTCGAAGTCAACGCGCCACAGTAGCCATTGACGGACACGCGACTGTCGGTGTCGGATATTCGTCGACTCAGTTTCCAGTATTTTAGCTATCAGTACGTGGATCGGCACTGGCTGCATCATCGATGTCCTCGTTGGTATCGTCCTCGCTGCCGGTTCCGCGACTCATCTGTACGTCACGATCGCTGACGCGTTCGAACGGCGTCGACTGCGTCGAGGGAATTCTGATGGGGCCGACCGCGTAGGTCGCACACGGCTGCAACGGCAACTCGGGAAAGGTACTCCAGAGATCCGTCAGCTCCGTCGGGTCTCGCTGCTCGAGTGTGACGGTTAAGCGCTCATCACCAAGCTCGGCAGGGAGTTGCGCGGGCTCAATCGTCTCGGCGTCGTACAATGTCTGCATCGCCTGTCCCAGCAACTGATGCTGATCCAGTACCGACTCTCTACTGTCGTCGCCATCGGCCCCCGGGACAGTCATCAACAGGTACCGAAGCTCGAGTCCGAGCGGTGACTTTTCCTTTCGATCCCCGGAGACGCGGGTGGTCTCGGTGTTGAACGAGCCGGCCTTGGAGACGCCATACAGGTACAACACCAGCCGAATCGTCGACTCTTCGCCGACCGCAGACGGGGAAATCGGCTGGATTTGCTCTTCGTCGAGCATCTCGTCGTCGTCGTTGCGAGCCAACCGGAGTCGAAGCAGGTTCACCAGCAGATCCGTCGTCGCCTGGATCGCCGACGATGACGCCATCAGGCGCTCACCACCGATGAAAACGGCACTGTCGGGATCGATAGCTCCGCCTTCGAGTCCGAGGCAAACGGCGTGTCTCTCTGGTCGCGTTGTGCGTCGTGATTCATCAAGTATGTTGAGACTACCGGATAACCGCCAGTAAAGATTTTCGACCAGCCGTTCGGTCGAAACGCTGTAACTGTCCGGAAGTATGGATGCTCTCAGACCGGATTACTCCGGTAGTCCAGACATCTTCGTGAACTGCTCGTATGCCAGTTCAATCTGCTCGATTGCCATTCCCTGGTTGGTACTGACGAGGTCGGGACCGCGCCACATCGTTGGGTAGGCGCGTTTGAACTCCCAGCCCCAGCCACTCTCGCCGTTGAAGCCATCTCGCATCTTGATGACGACGTTCTTTCGCGTCACGTTGCCGCTCATCACCTCCTGGATCCACTCCCAGAAGGAGACATCGTTCGTCATCCCGCGTTGTAACACGAGATTCGCGTGCGCGAACGTTCCCGGGAGCGTATGCACGTGATCGTTTACACCACCCTCGTTGTACTGGATCGTCTCGAGTTGCATCGTGACGCCCGAGACCTCGGCGAAGCCGGCGACCGAGTCGCCGTCGATCTGCACCTCGAAGTTGTATTGCGTGTACAGGTCGTTATCGTCAGTGTACGGTTGGTCTGTCATGGTATCAAATTCCCATCCTGCCTTCGAAATGAACGTTGACGGGTGCTCACTGGCGGACCGAGTTAGTGGTCCCCCAACGAGTTCTGCAGCACGATTCCGTCGCCGTCATTGCCGAGGATACTACCGCCGCCGGTGTCGTGATCCGGTTCGACGTCCCCGTTCATCCGGTCGTTGATCTCGCTAATCTCCTCACACCAGCGCTGTCGCTCCCAGTGGGGGAGTTCGAGCACCTCGTCGTGGCTCCATCCGAAGTGATAGGCGACGAACGCGACTTCCTCGAAGAGGACGTCGGAATCGTACAGTCGCATCACTCCGTTGGATTTCCCAGTTCGGCCTCTTCGGCGTCGTCCGACACCCTCGAGTCGGTATCGGAGTCCTCGAACGCCATTTCGTCAGCGTCGTCGCCGGCACCGATGTCGGAGTCGAGCGCATCGGATGCGTGGGCTGTCCCTCCCGGAGCGGGGTGATCGAGACCGGCATCGTCGTCGGTCGGCTGCAACTGAGCGCCGGTTTCCGTGTCGACCTCGAACACGGCACCGCACTCGGGGCAGGCTGTCTCAACGGTGTTTCGGCCCTGATTATTGACTCGCTCGTACATCGCCTGGAGGTACTCGAGGTCAGTGACGAACAGGTTCTCGATCACCGACTCGTCGATGGTCTCGAGGGACCCCAGTTCCGTCACGACGCGCGAGAGCAACACGATGGTCAGGTACGACGAATTCGACTGCACCCGCGGATTCTTCAGCGGCTGGATCTCGTCGGCAGCCGTCGCGAGTCGCATCCGGCCCTCTTTGTGGAGGGTTCCGTCATCGTCGACGTAGCCTCGTGGCAGCGTGAACTCGAACTCGGTCTGCAGTGATTGGCCGGTCATATGTTATCGGGAGGTGCGGTTCGTGACCGAGACGCGCTCGGCAAACGGTGTCGCTGTGCCCATGTGCAGACAGCCCTCATCGTCGACAGTCCATTCATCATCGAACCGGTTGCGGGTAACGGTGAACGGACGGGACGAACTCGTGTGTGAGCGCGTCATACGTTCTTTCGGTCCATTTCCTCGAATTCGACGGTGTACGTCTCGACGGCAATCGCCTGCGAGCCGCTTCCCGCCTGTGCGTTGAGCGTCGGCGGTTCGTACTTTCGAATCCAGGCGTTCGTGAACTCGTATCGAAGGGCGGATTCACCCGACTGGTCCTTGATGACGACAGCGATGTTCTTTCGTGCTTCGTCCTCTCGCCCTTCCTGAACGGCCTGTCGCCACTCATCGAGCCGTTCGTTGTCCTCCTCAGCACCGCGAGCGAGCACCAGCGGCGAGTAGCGAACGTCGCCGAAGAGTTTGCGGGCGTGCTTTGCGTCGTTTCCTTCCCGGTAGTCATGTTCGTCGGTTTCCTGGGTCGGCAGTTTGACCTCGAGGAAGCCGGGTACGTCTGCACCGTCGAGTTCGACGGCGAATTCCGTGCTTGGAAGTGGTCCGTGTTCTGGCATTTGCGTTTGTATTTCCGTTAATGATTATGTTTGGTTGGTTGATACAGTGATAGAACGTGTCGGGGTCGTTATGAGTCCCCGGTGTCCTGGCTGATGCGGAAGACGACGAATTCGGCCGGTTTGACCGGTGCAATACCGATTTCAACGATCAGACGACCGTTGTCAATATCGTCTTGAGTCATCGTTTCGTCGCCACAGCGGACGTAGAACGCCTCGTCGGCGGTCGATCCCTGCAGGCCGCCTTCACGCCAGACGGTCGTCAGGAAGTTCTCGGCCGACTGGCGGATGCGAGCCCAGAGATCCTTGTCGTTTGGCTCGAAGACGGCCCACTGGGTCCCTTCGTCAATCGACTGTTCGATGAACAGGAACAGACGGCGAACGTTGAGGTACTTCCATTCAGGATCGCTCGAGGTAGTTCGAGCACCCCAAACGCGAACACCGCGGCCCTGGAAACTGCGGATGCAGTTGATTCCCTTCGGATTGAGCACGTCCTGTTCGCCCTTGGTGATGTCGTGTTGCAGTCCGACGATGCCGCGAACGACCTCGTTTGCCGGTGCCTTGTGGACACCGTGTTGGGCGTCACTGCGAGCGTAGATGCCGGCGATGTGACCGCCCGGTGGCGCGAGTTTTTCGCGGTTCGTCACTGGATCCAGCACGGTAAGCCACGGGTAGTAGTACGCCGCGTACGAGGAATCGACCGGCGTCTCCATCTCCGAGACCGGGCCGGGGTTCTGCGGTGCCTGCAAGATCGCGAATCGCTCGCCCATGTTCTCACAGTGAGCGACGAGTGCGTCCGTGAGCCCTGCGACGTCGTTCTCGTCGGGTGCACAGACGATCGAGATGTCATCAAGGGATTTGAGTCCGGCCAGACCGGTTCGCAGGCCGGGCTTGTCGATCCCTTCGTAATCGCTCAGGGAAACTTCCCCTTCGGACTCGGGTTTCGTCGGCTCTTCAGTGACAACTTCGACATCGACTTCCTGTTCGCCGGAGCGAATCTCTGTTAGGTCGGTGACGAGATCGTCTTTCGACGCATTTCCGTCGGTATCGAACGGCTTTGCGAGTCCCTTGAGATCGTTGTACTCCATCTCCTCGAGATCCTCGGGGATGTAGACAACAGTCTCCTCGCCGTCGGTTTCGACGAGACCGCCATCGGAGTACGCCGTCGGGCGGTCTCGGTTGAGCCAAGTAAGCCCGTCGACGGGACGACCGTCTTCGAGGTACTCGACATCGACGAGTACCGAGTTCGTGACCTGTTTCTCGTAGAACTGACTCGACTGTGGATCCGTCGACAGTCCGTCGAACACTTCCTCGACGTCAGGGGACGGCTCCGGTCGATCTGAAGCGGGCTGACTGACCTCCTCGAGATCACACGACCAGTATCGAACGACCATGTCGAACTGGCCCGGACGCTGGCCATCACGGACGACCACTGCGACGGAGGTACCCCATTCGCCGGGACCGTCGGCTTCGACTTCGAGGACATCCGTGCCGTTCTTGTCGATGAGTGTGGTCGATGCGACGTCGTTCGGATCGGCGGCGGTGACGCGACTAACGTAACAGCGACTTCCACCGTTTTTGAAAAATCCGTCGATGGCGACATCCAGATGTGAGTTTTTCGGACTTGCTCCGTACACTCGTTCGAACTCCGTGTAACTCGTTACGAGTTGCGGCTCCACTGGACCGCGGTGAGTCTGGCCGAGGAATCCGGCCGTGCTTGTACTCACACCCTCAACTGATTTGCTTCCACTGCTGACTTCTTCAACGTATACGCCTGGCGACTGATACTCTGGCATTAATAATTTCCTCCACTTGTCTGACTACAATATGTGTGTTGTATATTGATATAATATAAGTCTTTTTGATTAACATACACTTTGCCGCTGAAATCGAGTGACGTGACCATCACACTGGAGTGGCAAGCAAACCACTCTGAGAGTGACTCAACTCACGACTGCGATGTGAACTCAGGCCTCGGGGACGACGTCAACGAGGATTTCCAGGGAATCTGCGGCCTCACAGACCCGGTCATGAGCGTCGACTAACTTGATGAGTGGCTCGTTCGACTCGATAGACGACTGCAACCGGGAGACGGACTTCAAGTATCGCTCGAGGCTCGCCTCGGTGACGACCCGCTCGAGTGGTTCGCCGAGTTGAATCAGTTGCTCGAGGAGGGCAGAGAGTTGCGCTCGATACGCATCCTTGGTGATGGGGTCGTCGCCGTCGACCGTCCGCAGGCGCTCGCGAGAGTGTTCGACGACCTCGCGTGCGAGACGTGCGCCCTCACCTGAGTGCGGCTCGATCCGCTGGCTCAGCGTCTCGAAGAATCGAATTCGATCCTTGAGCGTTTTCCGCAGGACGTACCGTTGGAGCGTCTGTCGTTCCAGGTCGATCTCCTCGACCGTTTCCTCGAGTGCGGAGAGTCGTTTCGTGACTCCCGAGAGACCGTCGGGGCGGTTCGGAGTTTCGTCTTGGATCGGCGTCTCGTGTGGGTTCTCGGTATCGGTGATGTGGTTGACGAAGACCGTAAACAGCAGTTCGTGGTCGTATACGTACGCGCGGCCAGGTGACTCTGCTGCATGTATCCACGATCCGTCGGGCGCACGCTCGAACGCGCCGAGATAGACAGCTGGATCAACGTCGTCCGCCCCGCTGGTACGGTGGTGCTCGTGGTACTGTTCAGCGAGGTGTTGGGCGATAGTGTGTGGGTCATCGTCGCTGGATGCGAGCGACGAACAATCGAACTCGGGGATGTTTGACGACCCCGATGGTGGTTCCTCGCGATGGGTGAGTTCGAACACTTCGACATTTCGGTTCGGAACCGCTTCGTCGTCGATTGCGCCGTCCGTATCCGGAACCGGGACTGTTTCGACGGCGACCTCACTGTACTGTGCGTACAGGTGGAACTCGTCGGCTGGTGGGGCGGGCAGCGATTTCGTCGTCACCTGTTCGACGACAATCGGTCGTCCGTGCCCATCGAGGGCGAGGCCAGCACTAATCGTCACGTTGATTCCGTCGTCAGTGTCTTCGACTGACTGGATCTCGAGGCCGTAGACGATGCCTGCGCCGTCGATGAACCGATTGACCGTGTGCAACCGCTCGGCGTGATACGCCTGTTCGGCTTCCATATCGCGAGGCGTCATCAGCTTCCCCTTGAAGAACCGATTCTTCTCGAACTGAGAGAGCCATCCCTCATCACCAGTCGTATAGTCCGCATCCCGAGTCATGGCAGCGTAAGCACACACATGGATCCCACACATGAGATATAAAATGATCGATCAACGTCCGTGTAATAACTATTCAACTTACGGAGTGGTGGGAAAATGTTTCCACCAACCAGTTCGAACATTGAACTGATATCGTGGTAATTTATACGAGGTAGAATCAAACATCCGTCATCGTCCGCGGAACTGTCCGTGTTCGGACACCGCCTCAGATGGCGGCTCATCGAACGGCCAGCCCGCATGCGTCTCTCCATCGGTATGAAAGCGACAATAGAATCCGAATCTGACCGCACCGCGACGCTAACCGTCTCCGACAGCGAGGCACACAGCCATCGACTTGTCATCGACCGGACCGGCACCATCCAGCACCATCACTGTGACGCGTATCCGGCCGAACCGGCGGATCGAACGCCGGTAGAGTACGAACGCTGCGAACAGGTACAACGGTTCGCGAAGTACGCGCTCTTTCGACGCCGCGGCGACAACGTGCTATCCCCGTATGATCCGGCCGACCGAATCGCGTATCCGGAACGGATCGCCGCGACCACACTCATCGTCGGTGCAATGTCCCTCGAAACAGTCGAATCGACGTTCGACAGCGTGTACCGCCAGCTCTCGAGCGCGACCGGCGCCGACGCTACCGCTGACAACCGCCCCGTCCAGCCGCCGGCCGAGGCGCCGGACGCCAACTGGACTCTCCTCGAGCAAGATCTGGCACTCAGAGTCGGGGATGATCGGCTCAGACCGCTTTTCGAGGCCGTACTTGAACTTGAAGCGCTAGGCGCACTTCGGCAGTTACTGGACGAACGACCTGAGCGAGACGACCAGCCGCTGTTCGCTCGACTCAACCGCGTACTCGAGGTGACGCCGCCGCGGGCGGACGGGCGAACGCCCCCATCGCGTACTGTCCCCGAGTGTCTCGCGGAGCCGTCGGCGATACGGGTTCACTGGCAAACTGACGGCGGGACGAGAGTGACGTACGGAGATGAATCCGCTTCCGTCGACGCACCGCTTGCGGCCCGGCTTCAGCTTCCGGCCGCCGAGACACCCATACGTTCGGTCGCATCGCTGCAACGATCGATCGTCGACCACCTTCTGTGCCAACTCCGAGACTGTTACGTCGGCATGGGACTAGCCCCGCCTCGGGGACTCCGTGTTCGCGGGCCAGGAATTGCGGCGTTCACCGATACGTACGAGCAAGATGCCGTCTATCAGCGCTATCACGACCCCGACGCGATCATCGATTGGACGCGGCTTTCGCCAAATCCGTTCTGAACGTGTGTGAGACAGGCGGACGAACGCTTGCACTCGATTCCCGGACTCGAGTACTCATGTCTAGCGTTTTGCATCGTCAACAGAGACTGCTTCAATCGTTCACTCGAGTCGCTGCCAGCGCGTTGCGGCCTCGAGTTCAGGGATAACGGTCGCCAAGTCGAGTTCGGCGATGTTGTAGAAGCGTTCGCGGCCGACGGGGGTTTGGACGCGGACGACGGCCGTATTCGTTTCGACGCGAAAAATCGAGAGACGCCACGTACTTCCAATTCGTTCCCACTTGCTGTGACACGGTGCGTCGTCCTCGAGAAGTCGGGCGCCGAGTTCCCAACTCAGCCGAGATAACTGTGGCAGATCGAACGGGACGACATCAGGACGCACACCCCCTGTTGCCCTGTTACGAGAGCCATGGGTAGCCATACCACAAGATCCGTAGTCTATCATAAAAAGCCACCTATATCCAGCAGATCGTGACTCGGATCCGAACAAAAATCCAGCAGATTCGTGGTGGATCACGTTCTCGCGAGCAGGGTCGTCCCGACTTGCAGTGGCTACTATAGCCTCCAGTTCCAATACCCCGCTATGGACCGCAAGGAGTTTCGCGATCTCGCCTCCCCCGCTATGGCACGCGAGGCCATCGATTCACTCTCGCTCGAGGGTGGTGTCGACCGGGTATCGCTCGCAGATGCCCGCGGTCGGGTACTGCTCGCACGACTCGATGCCGAACTCGACGTGCCGGGGTTCGACCGGGCGAGTCTCGACGGCTACGCGCTGTCCGCACGCGACACGTTCGGCGCTGACGAGGCCGACCCCGCGCGCCTCGAACTTGTTGGCGAAGTACACGCCGGCGAGGAACCCGATGTGGCGCTCAAGTCCGGACAAGCTGTCGAGATTTCGACGGGGGCCGTGATGCCCGATGGTGCGGATGCGATGGTGCCGGTCGAGCGAACCGATGTCGACGAGAACGGCGACGTGTTGGTTCGAACGTCGGTCGCACCTGGTGACAACGTCATGTTCGCGGGCGCGGACGTGGCCGCGGGTGAGCGGGCACTCGGTCCCGGCACGCGGATTACGCCGCGGGATATCGGGCTTCTTTCTGCGCTCGGAATCGATGAGGTCCCCGTCCGCGCGCCCCCGACAGTCGGCATCGTCTCGACGGGCGACGAACTCGTCCGGCCGGGCGAGGACGTCAACAGCGCCCGGGGAGAGATCTACGACGTCAACAGCTACACCATCGCCGCGGGCGTCGAAGATGCAGGCGGCAAAGCCGTTTTGTATCCTCACGCGGGCGACGAACAAGACGAGATGGAAGGCGTGCTCCGGGAGGCCGCCGAGGAGTGTGACCTTGTGCTCTCCTCTGGCTCAACCAGCGCCAGCGCGGTCGACGTCATCTATCGCGTCATCGAGGAGCAAGGAGACCTCCTCTTACACGGCGTCAGCGTTAAGCCCGGCAAGCCGATGCTCGTCGGTCGACTGGATTCCTCTGCGTACGTCGGCCTCCCCGGCTACCCCGTCTCCGCGATGATGGTCTTTCGGACCTTCGTCGCGCCGGCGATCCGCGAAGCGGCCGGACTCCCCGAACCCACCGCTGCAACTGTCTCGGGTCGACTGGCTCGAGAGGCACGCTCCGAGCAGGGCCGGCACCGGTTGCTTCCCGTCGGCCTCGTATGCGATGGCGACGGCGAGATGCTCGTCTACCCCGTCGACAAAGGGTCCGGTGCGACGACCAGCCTCGCCGAAGCCGACGGCGTCGTCGAAATCGACGCGGAAACGGACTATCTCGAGGCCGACGAGTCTGTTACCGTCCAGTTGTTCTCGCCGGATGTTCAGCCACCAACCCTGCTCGGTGTCGGCGAAAGCGACCCGACGCTGAATCGCGTGCTTGACCGTCTCGAGAATCCGCGCTATCTCTCGGTTGGCTCGCGTCCCGGCCTGCGCCAACTGCGCGAGGGCGTACCGGACGTTGTTGTCGTCGCTGGGCCGCTTGAGCGGGATCTCGAGGCGACGACGCTCGCCGAATGGGACCGCGAATGGGGGGTGGTCGTCCGGGCCGGGAATCCGGACGAAATCGACGAACTGGCAGATCTCGTTGACCGCGACCTCCAGGTTGTCAATCGGACGACTGACTCCGGCCTCCGCTCGAGTCTTGGCGCGGCCGTGGCCGAACTCGCTGCTGAGCGCGGCGTGGAGCGACACGACATCGTCGAATCGATCGACGGCTTCGACCTCGGCTTGCGAGCACACGAAAGCCCCGCGCGGCGAGTCATCGCTGGCGACGCCGACGCCGGACTCGGCCTGCGCGAGACCGCCGACCGACTCGACCTCGGATTCGTTTCGCTCGGCACCCAACCCGTCCGCATGCTGGCAAATCCAGATCGAGTCAAAAAGCCAGGCGTCCGCAAACTCGAGGCGGAACTGACGACCCACATAACAGACAACTCGAGCGCAAACAAATAACTCGAGAAGACAGTCAGGCCTGTCTGGACAGCGGTTTTTAGGGAGTGCTGGTGTAGGAGGCCTGATGTCGACAATAGCCGAGATCCGACTTCCAGCGACGGATACGATACTCGAGACGACGTTTGAGCACGCCCCTGACGCAACGTTCGAAATCGAGTCGTCGGTCTTGGGGACACAACCGTGCCTCTGGGTTTCCGGTATCGGCCAGGCACACGCACGGCAGGCGTTCGAGCGGGACCCGACCGTCGAGGCGTTCGACCTGCTCGTCGAAACTGATTCGAGGTTCTTGTTTGACATGTGCTTTCGAGACGGGCAGGGCATCGAACGGTTGTGTGACGACCTCCTTGCGGAGGGTGGGTCGCTGCTCGAGGCCTGGGGAAACGATGGCTGGTGGCAGGTTCGCGCCCGCTTTCCGGACCGAAACGCCCTCTGTGATGCGTACGATCAGTTCGTCGACCGCGGCGTCAACGCCGACCTTCGGCGCGTGACCGATGTGTCTGCCTACACAGAGCCAGAGACGCGGCTGACGTCACAGCAACGAGAAGCACTCGAGGCCGCCCTCGAGTACGGCTATTTCGAGATTCCGCGCAACATCTCGATGGAGGAGTTGGCAGACGAACTCGGCATTTCACATCAGGCGCTGTCCGAGCGATTCCGCCGCGCCTACGAGACGCTTGTCGACGAAGAGTTACAACCGCAGAACGAACGCTCTCGATCAGTCCTCGAGTAGTCTTACAGTTCGTTGAACGACTGCACGCGGTAGTCGCCAAGGACGCAGCGACCGCGCCGGTCGTGACCGAGTCGTTCGACGTGGATCGCATCGAGACCGGCGTTCCAGGCCGCCCCAACGTCACAGGCACCGTCACCCGCAAGGACGCCCTGTGCCCCGTTTCCGGCAACCCCGAGGTCGGCCATCACCTGCTCGACGGGTTCCGGGTCGGGTTTCCACCCCGTCTCCTCGGTACAGCACAGTCGCGCGTCGAACCAGTCGCGGATGCCGACATGCTCGAGAACCGGCTCTGCGAGGAACTCCTGACAGTGGGTGACGAGGCCAACGGGTTCTTCGAGGTCGGCGACGAACTCGGCGTCAGGGTGGAGGTAGGTCTGTTCGGCCCGCACCGCCGGATCTTCGTTGGCGTGAAACGCATCCCAAAACTGCGCGGGTTCGATCCCCCACTCGCGGAGTTGGTGATCTCGAGAGCCCGTCAGGCCGTTCCAGAGGATTTCAGCCTCGCGGTCGCTAAACTCACGGCCGAGGTCGTCACCGACCCGGTCGAACACGTCGCGGGTGTACGACCAGTCGACGTCAACCAGCGTCCCGTCGAGGTCGAGCAACCAAAAGTCATACTCGGAGACCATTCGGACACAACTGTACGGCCGTCGTGAGTAAATGCGTATCGGTTACGGACAACTGCTCGCCATATGCCGTTATATATCCTCAGTCACCCGAATGCTCGAGCCGAGATACTTCGAGAGAACCTCGCTGACGTTCTCAGCCTTGAACGTCTCGAGGTCGTCCGCAATTTCCGATTTCATCGCCTCGAAGTACACTTCGTCGACTTGCAGTTCCCGAAAGTCAACCGAGACGATCGGCAGGTCCAGCCACTCCTCAGCAAGTTGCCGGGCGTGGTCCTGATCCGAAACCTCCCCGCGCCAGAGCGTGTTTCGGAAAAAGAGCCAGCCCTCGCTGCCCGGCTCCGGTGCCTCGCGAAACACGATCACCCGTGGCTCGGCGCTGCCTGGCTCGAGACTGATCTCGTCCTGTGCGGACTCGAGATGAACGCGAACGGCAAAGACGTACTGCCCGTTCATACCACAGCACAACGAGAGGGGCCGCCGTCGGCGTTACGGTTGCAGCTGCAGCGGCGCTCGCGCTCACGCCGCACTGGTCCACATCCAGGCAGTAGAAACTCGAGTGAGCGGCCGTGAAAACAACCGATTCGGCCCGCTTAGGCGTCTCGTTCGGACTCGATCAGTTCCGCCATCTCGAGGTCGGCGTCGGTGATGCCGCCTTCCTCGTGGGACGTGAGTCGAATCTCGACTGTTTTGTAGCCGATGATGATCTCGGGGTGATGGGCCTGCGATTCAGCGATTTCGCCGACCATCTGGGCGAAGTTGACGCCGTGGAGATAATCGTCGAACTCGTAGGTGCGAACGACTTCGTCATCCTCGCGCGACCAGCTCTCGGGCAGTTCCGTCTCAATCTCCTCGTCTGAAAGTAACTCTCCCATGTGCTGGCGAACGGAACCCACTCAAATAATGATTGTGCCACGCCCGGTCAGACAGCAATTTTCCACGAGCCGGCTCGAGATGCTCCCCAGCGCTGGATTCGACGGTTCGTGATGGCCGAGTAGCTTAGCCCGACTAATCGTCGTCTGCAGTGCCGACTCCGACACTCGAGCGGTCCTCGGTAAACAGCGACGACTGAATCGCATCGTCCTGAAAGTCGGGATCGAACAGTTGCAACGCTGTGTTGATCGTACTCCAGTCGTCCTCGGCGGCGGCATCCCGCAGACTCTTAGTCGGCGGCGCAAGCAATTGGCTGACAAGCGCGTCGGCCATCGACTGGACAATCTCGCGCTGGCCCGGCGAAAGGTCGTCGCCGTTTGCCTCGAGTTTCGAGAACGCGGTCTCGAGTTCGCGTTGTTTCAGCCGTTCAGCGGATTCGTACATCGCGGCGATAACCTCGTCCGCACGGGCGCGCTTGTACTGGTCGGCGAGCACGTCGAGTTCGTAGTCGATCATTTGCTCGACCTCGCATGCTGCATCGGCGCGCTGTTCGCGAGTTTCGTCGGTAATCGACTCAAGGTCATCGAGATCGTGTACCGTCACGGATGACAGCGAGTCGACGGCCGGTGCGACATCTCGAGGCTGGCCGAGATCGACAACGATCTGTGTGGTGTCGTCGTCCTCGAAATCAGCTGTCTTCAGCACGGGGTCGGTACTGCCAGTCGCCGTGACGACGACATCGGCAGTTGGCGTGACTGTCGACAGCGACTCGAGCGGCAACGCCTCAGCCGTTGTCTCCTCAGCGGCGAGTTCATCCGCGAGATGTTCGGCATGGTCGACGGTTCGATTGGCGACAAAAACCGACTCGACGCCGGCATCGGCGAGGCTCCGCCCGGCAAGTTGGCCCATTTCGCCAGCGCCGACAACGAGTGCACTCGCCCCCTCAAGATCGAGATCTCGAGCGGCGAGCGTCGTCGCGGCAGAGCCGAGCGAGACGATGCCCTCATTAATTTCGGTTTCCGTACGCGCGCGTTCACCGACATGAATTGCCTTCGTGATGGCCGCCTCGAGCATCGTGCCGATCCCATCGGCCTCGCGAGCATCCTCGTAGGCAGTGCGGACCTGTCCGATAATCTGGTCCTCACCGAGAACGACCGACTCGAGGCCGGTCGCAACCCGCAGCAAGTGGTGAAGGCTCTCGTCGTGGTCCGTATAGACGACTGCGTCGTCGACGGCAGCGCCGAAGAATTCCTCGAGTGCGGCCCGACCGAGAGCGGCGTCAGGGCTGACGACGTACACCTCAACCCGGTTGCACGTCGAGAGGACGTATGCCTCGTCGATATCGGGAACGGTTCGAAGCTGTGCAACGGCAGTCTGCTGGCTGTCGGGACTTACCGTAGCGAGTTCGTCAACCGACCCACTCGCGTAGGTAACGCGTGCGCCAGCGATGACGCCTGATGGCATCACGTGCTGTCACCCCCAGAGAGATTTTCATCAAGCACGTCGTCGATCACTTGGCAAGGTTTGGGTGTGCCATTACGTAAAGCTGTCCAAAGTTCCGGGGATTGAGTAATCATCCGAAGAAGCGCTTGTCGCCGCGCTGGCTCGACATCTTCCGCGTCTAGTTGCGCACGTACCTCGGCTAGACATGTCGCCATTTCACCAGCCCCCGAAATCGTCTCCTCAAGTTCCTCGCGAAGGTATGCACTCAGCGATGGAGCCGTCCCACCAGTCGCGACCGCGACGACGACGGGGTCATCACGAACCGTCGCTGGAACGACCACGCTCCCAGGATCGCGCCCGCCCGACTGATCCGCGCGATTGACGAGACACCCACGCGCTCGAGCCGCCGACTCGAGGGCATCGTTAATCGCCTCGTCGTCCGTCGCCGCGACGACCAGCGCGGGCGCGGTACGCTCGAGCCAGTCGTCGATCTCAGCAGGTTGAAGTGCGGCTCGAATGCGTGTTGCACCGCCAAAATCGCGATCGGAAAAGTCAGGGCTGACGACGATTACGTCGGCCTCGCGGGCGAATCGGCGAGCCTTTCGTGCACCGACTGCTCCGCCGCCGACGACGAGCACCGTGTGGCCGGAAAAATCGTGGAGGAGTGGAATCATCGCGAGAGATCGTACTGGTTCGTAGGGTGTGTCACAGATATAGCCTGTGGAGACAAACCAGCGCTGATTCAACCCAATATTTGCATCATGCTGTGACAGGTGCTTAGTCAACGCACAAGAACTGAGACAAGCAAAAGCAGCGCCCTGGACTAGACGGCAATTCCCCGCTCAGATCGGGTATTCCCGTTCGTCATGTTGGAGCGAGATCCACTTCGTCTCGGTGACCTCTCGGAGGATCTCCATGGTGTTGTAGCCGCCCATGCCCGACGCACCAGTGCCGCTGAAGGGGACGTGGGCTTCGTCGTTGATCGGCTGATCGTTGACGTGGACCATTCCCGTCTCGAGGCGGTCGGCGATCTGCTTGCCGGTGCCGACATCGCCCGCGTGGACCGACCCCGAGAGGCCGTACTCGACGGCGTTGTGGAGTGTAACCGCCTCGTCGATATCCGAGAACGGAATCACGGGCGCGATGGGGCCGAAGTGCTCGTTGCACGCCGCGGCCATGTCGTTCGTCGCATCCGAAATCACCGTCGGTGCGACAACCAGCGAATCGTCAACTCCCTCGACAGGGACCGTCTCGCCGCCGGTCTCGAGCGTTGCACCCTGCGAAATCGTCTCGTCGACGTACTCGAGCATCTCGTCGCGCTGGGAGTCGTCGATAATTGGGCCGACGACGGTGTCTTCGTCGTGGGCGCTGCCGGCGGGGAGCGATTCGGCGCGCTCGGTCAACTTCTCGACGTACTCGTCGTACACCGCTTCGTGGACGAGATGGCGGTTGATCGAGATACAAACCTGTCCCTGATGGACGAAGCTCCCGAAGACGGCGGCATCGACGGCCTGCCCGATATCGGCATCGTCGGTCACGATGTGGGCGTTGTTGCCGCCCAGTTCCATGGCGGCGATGGCGAGGTTCTCGCCCGCAGTCGCTGCGACCTGCCGACCCACGGGTGTCGAGCCAGTGAAGGCGACGACGTCGCTCTCGGGATGACCCGCCACGCGGTCGCCAATCTCGGAGCCGCGGCCGGTGACGACGTTGAGCACGCCATCCGGTAGCCCAGCCGCCTCGAACAGCTTCGCGAGGAGCAGTCCGCCCGAAATTGGCGTGTTTGACGCCGGTTTGAGCACGACTGCGTTGCCGGCGGCGATTGCAGGAGCGACCGCGCGCATCGACAGATTCAGCGGGAAGTTCCACGGCGAGATGACCGTAACGACGCCCTTGGGAACCCGCTCGACGATATTTTCCTTGCCGGGGATGTTCGAGGCGGACTGCTCGCCTTTCAGCCGCCGGGGAAACGTTGCGGCCTCGCTCGCCTGATCCGTCGCGAGCTGTACTGACGTTTCGCCCATAAGCTGGGAGCCGCCCGCCTCGTGCGCCAGCAGGTCGACAATTTCCTCGCGGTGCTCTTGCAGTCCCTCGATAACGCCCTGAATGACCTGCGCTCGTTCTGTCGGCAGTGTCTCGGCCCACTCAGTCTGGGCCGCAGCAGCAGTCTCGTAGGCGGCATCGACATCCGCCTCGCTGGCTGCTGGAACCGTCGTCAGTGACTCGCGCGTCGACGGATCCTCAACCGTGAGTTGCTCGCCGCTGTCGGGGTCAACCCACTCGCCGTCGCGGTACAAATTGCTCCAGTCAGTCGTGGGAGAAAGCTCGAGTGACATCACGGACAGTTCGCTCTCGAGTCGGAAAATACCCGTGCCAAACAGCGGAGTATAGGCCCTATAGCGACAGAATTCAGGATAATAACGGAGTTCAGAACGTCACTCGAGAAACGGAGAGTACTGTCCGAACGGCTACCCTTCGACACCCGTCACATCGAACCCGAGGTCGCGAATGTCCTCGAGAATTGCGTCGTGATCTGCGGTTGCGCGATAGTAGATGACGATATCGAAACTTCCCTCACGCAGGAGTTGCTGGCACTCCCAGACGAACTCCTCGTCCTCGAGTGTGAGTCCCTGATGCTGGTTCGAGGAGAAATCAGGGTCGTCGTTGCCCGAGTAGACGTAGCAGTCGGCAGGGTCGTACGTCGACTGCTCGGCGATGATGTCGCCGACATCAATCGTCGCCTGCATCATCTGGACGTCTTCTTGCCCGCTGTAGTCCGTATGGATGATCGCACCGTTGAGTTCGATCTCGCCCGGCTCGAGCAGTGCCTTGGTCCGCTGGTAGAGGTCCTGATCGACAACGTCGGTCATTGGCTGGAGCGAGGACGGCCTGACGGATAGCACTCACGATTCCGTCGGACCGGTCTGACGCCATGTGACGGGTCTATATGAGCATTTTGTGCGAAAGAGTAGTTGGTGTGCTGACGTGTATCACTGTCGGAGAGTCACACACAAGACACATAGTCGTTGGTATCGTCAATTCAGCCGATGAAGCGGTGGCTCCGTCAGCGTATTGATACGGTCTACGAGCGGCTGCTCTCGCATGAACTTACTGGTGCGCCGACACATATTGCGGTGATTCAGGACGGCAACCGGCGGTACGCGCGCCAGAACGGCGACGAGGCCCACGAGGGCCACCGTGCTGGTGCAAAAACCACCGAACGCGTCCTCGAGTGGTGCCAGGAAATCGGCGTCGAGGAACTCACGTTGTACACGTTCTCGACGGAGAACTTCGACCGGCCGGACGAACAGAAAGAGGCGCTGTTCGACCTCCTCTGTGACAAACTCCACGAGTTCGCCGACGCCGACCGCGTCCACGACAACGGCGTCTGTATCCGTGCTATCGGCGAAATCGAGATGCTCCCCGACCGCGTTCAGGACGCTGTCGACTACGCCGAAGAACAAACCGGCGAGTACGACGACTTCGTTCTCAACATCGCACTTGCCTACGGCGGGCGCTCGCGACTGCTCGAGGCCGCTCGCGGCGTCGCTCGAGAAGTCGATTCGAACGGTCTCGAGCCGGACGAAATCGACGTCGAGACGATTGAACAGCGCCTGTACGACCAGCCTGTTCGGGACGTAGACTTGATTATTCGACCCGCCGGTGAGGAACGAACCTCGAACTTCCTGCCGTGGCACGCAAACGGTAACGAGGCCGCGGTCTTCTTCTGTACACCCTA
This sequence comes from Natronolimnobius sp. AArcel1, assembly GCF_011043775.1. Lineage (NCBI taxonomy): Archaea > Methanobacteriati > Methanobacteriota > Halobacteria > Halobacteriales > Natrialbaceae > Natronolimnobius > Natronolimnobius sp. AArcel1. The sequence goes on from NZ_JAAKXY010000001.1 coordinate 689,774, forward strand.
CTGGCCGGAGTTCTCGAAAAGCGACTTCTTGCGAGGCATTCGAACGTACGAACACCGCGCGGAGTCCTGGCGACGCACCCGCGCCCGACGCGCACTCGCCTTACTCGGAGCCGTCAGCGAAGCCGAACTCACCGAAGCCCAGTCGGTCGTCAACCGATTCCGCGACTCACTGCCGACAGCCGAACGCAGCGAACTCGACAACCTCGAGATACTCGAGAATCGCGACCGAGAGCGTGATGCCGACAGTGTCGAGGGAATCGAGTCAGGGAGTCAGGCCGCAGACTAACGTCAGAAAACGCACTTTTGCCCGATTACCGCCCGAATCGCCGTGAGCGATTGCAGTACTCTCTGACTGCTCGCAGAAAGTCTCGTTTGCGAAAATCCCGCCAGTTGACGTCCGTGAAGTACAGTTCCGAGTAAACGGACTGCCAAATCATGAAATCCGAAAGGCGCTCCGCGCCGGCTTTGATCACTAGGTCCGGCTCCGAGGGAAAGATCAGATGCTGCTCGACGTGCTCGTCGTCGATCTCTGTCGGCTCGAGGTCGCCGGCCTCGACGCTTTCGGCGAGTGTCCGGACGGCGCTCGTAAACTCGTGTTTGCCGCCGAGGCCGATCCCGATCTGAATCGGCGCGTCCGCGGGCACCTGATCGTCCGGTCCGCGGACCGCGATATCTCGGCCACCAGGCCCCTCGAGTTCCTCGAGGTCGCGCCGAAGCGCAGGCACCGCATCGAGGTCGAGCACGCTCACGTAGACCGTTAGTCGAGACCCGTACGTAAACGCCCACTCGAAAAAGTCGACGAGCGTTTCGTAGGCACCGTCCTCGAGCAGGTCACGTTCGGAGATGACGAGCGCGACATGATCTGGGGGAGCGCCGTTGTGGCGTTGGATTCGAAGCGAAAGATACTGTTCGTACAGACCCACGGCACCTGGTTTCCGATCCGATACTATACAGATTGCGGTCACGGTCGGCTGGTGAGAGTCGCCTGCTGGCGCAGGAGAGCCAGACAGACGCTCACACGCACAAACTGACGCTCGAGGGACGTTCGGGAACCTTCAAGTAAACCCGACAGAAAGACACCCGTATCGTGACAGCACCCGTTCGACGAGCAGGCGTCTTTGCGGCGCTGTGTACGCTTGCTCTCGTCGTTCCGCTCTTTGGCACGCCGGTCGCGGTGGCGGTCGCCGCGGTCGTCTTACTCGGGGCTGGCGTCATCTCCGACGGCCCCGTGTTCGATCTCCTCGCCTATCCGGGCGATTACGAGGACGGTCGCCTCTACGGCCTCCTGACGTTCGTCCTCGCCGCTGTCTTACTCGGCGTGATTGCCGAAACCTCGTCAATGTCGACCGCCGTCTTCGTCGGCACTGTCTTTCTCGTTGGCTACGGCGACCTCGGTGAGCAACTCGCCCGCCAGCAAACCGACCACGACGTCGCTCGCGTGACCATCTTCTGTCTCAGCGCCCTCACCGCGGCCGTCGCCGGGCAGGCTGCAACCGTCGCGATCACCGACGGGACCGGCGCACTCGAGTCGGTGCTGCCGACGCTCGTCTTCCTCGCAGCCAGCGGCGCGTTACTCGCCGCCTTGCTCCGCGATATTCTCATGCTGTATGACGACCCAGTCGTCATGCTCTTTGTCGGCCTGCTGTTGTGGCTGCTTGCCGAACTCGAGCCAGCACTCGGGGCCGTCGAAATCACGATTGCACTGGCGATTACGGCTGCCTTTGGCTATGTGGCCTACGCGCTCGAGACGGCCTCGATTGCGGGGATGCTCACGGGCGTCTTGTTGTGCTTGCTGACGATCATCCTTGGCGGCTACGGCTGGTTCGCCGTCCTCGTCTCGTTTTTCGCAATCGGCGGCCTCTCGACGAAGTTCCGCTATGATCGCAAGGAGGATCTGGGCGTCGCCGAGGAAAACAACGGCGCACGCGGGATCGGGAACGTCCTCGGAAACGCAGCCGTCGCCATCGCAGCCGTCCTCGGCTATGCTGCCAGTTCTGCAACGGTTTTCCCCATCGACCTCGAGCCAACGCTCTTTCTGTTCGCATTTGCCGGCTCCGTCGCAACGGCGATGAGCGATACGCTCTCGAGCGAGATTGGGAGTATCTTCGAGTCGCCGCGGCTGATCACCACGCTCGAGCCGGTCGACCCCGGCACTGACGGCGGCGTCACCTGGCAGGGAGAGGTCGCCGGACTCGCCGGTGCAGCAATCGTCGCACTGATTTCGTACGGCCTGTTCCCAGAAGTCGAACTCATCGGCGCGGCGATTATCGTCGCCGCCGGCTTCGTCGGCATGACGGTCGATAGCCTCCTTGGGGCGACGCTCGAGGGAACGCTCCTCGGAAATCAGGGCGTAAACTTCCTTGCGACGCTGTCGGGCGCACTCGCCTGTGCACTGCTGGTCCTTTCGTTTGCCGTCCTCGGGTAAAAATCGACTCCTCAAGTCTCAGCAACGCAGACGCTACTTCTCAGTGAATGCGTGGTTGCTCTGCGTCTGCGACGTCTCCGTTTCCGTCGTGAGACCGCTCGAGTCATCCGTCTCTATGCGGGTTTGGTGAGTGGGCGCTTCCTCGAGTCCTGACAACTCGTCTGTGGCACGCCACTGGGCGTAGCCCGTCGCGTTCGTGGCTCCAAAGAGAAACACGGCCCAGAGAACGAGCAGTCCGAGGGCAACACCGGGTGGCGGACTCATACATCGCCGTACTCAACGCACGCATATCAACTGCGCGAAAACCGTCCGAAAAACACACTCGTTCGCGTAAAATGATGATAGAAAAGTAACTCACGCACAATATACACGAAATATTGAAAATAGTTTTTCAGGACAGATCGACTTGCTGTTGCGGTGCCTACGTATCCGGAGGCGTTTCGGCAACGTCGTCGATCGCGTGAACGCTCACGCTGGTCGGGCGTTTGGTGAACTGGCCGAGCGAGCGAGCAATAATCCGATCGACACCAACGTCAGCGGCCACATCCAGTAGCTGCTGGCTCAACACGTCATCGAGCACGACAGTCGTCGGAACAGGCTCACAGTCCTCGAGTTCGCTCGAGGCGGCACCCGAGTCAGCCTCTGCAATCGTCTCGTTGTCAGCGTCGAGAAAGCGAACGTGGTCGGTATCGTGGCGGATGACCTCGGTTGCGTGGCCGTAGACGGTCTCGTGGTCGACGGCCTGCTGTGTCTCGCCAGTTCCCTCCTCCGACGGCGTATCCGCTGCCGGCGCAGTCGCCGAGTCGGTGCCGTTCGTTGACTCCGTTACATCCTCGTTACTGCGTTGTCCAGCCGTACTTTCGGCAGAGACAGCAGGGGACGGCTCGAGATTGGCTTGCGTGCGTGTTGATGGATCGCGTATTGGAGAGGAACTCGAGTTCGCACTCGTCTCGTCGGCCGGTGCAGGCGCTGGCGAGGCGCTACCGTCGGTCGCGGCGATTGCTTCCCGCGGCTCGCTCAGACTCGAGACCGTCTCGTAGGGGACTTTGTTCCGAAGGGCGGTAAACAGCTGATGGTGGTCAAGTTCCTCGACGGACTCACCTGCAGGGGCGAACGCGACGTAGTCGATTTCACCCACTTGCTCGAGTTCCTCGAGAATCAGGTCGCCGCCGCGGTCGCCGTCGAGAAACGCCGTGACGGTTCGGTGGCGAGTAAGTTCTGCGACCGCGTCGGGAACGTTCGTTCCCTCGACTGCGATTGCGTTTTTGATGCCGTACTTGAGCAGGGTGAGCACGTCGGCGCGGCCTTCGACGACGATGATCGCGTCGCTGTCGGTGACTCGCGGACCCGCGGGCAGTCCCTCGTACTCCGTGATATCCTCGACGCGAACGTGCTGGCGCACCTCCGCGAGGATTTCCTCGGAACTCATCACGCTGTCGTCGAAGCCCGTCTCGAGCAATTCCTTCGCGCGGTCGACGACATCCTTGCGCTTGGCTGCTCGAACGTCTTCGATCTCGCTGACCTCGAGACTGGCCCGACAGGGACCAACGCGATCAATCGTCTCGAGGGCGGCGGCGAGGGTTGCGGTTTCGACTTTGTCGAGGCTGGTAGCGATGGTGAGGTGACCGTGTGATTGGCCGGCGGTGCTTCTGATTTCGACGTCGATGCGCCCGACTTTCTGGGATTGGCGCAGATCGCGCAGATCGAGTTCGTCGCCGAGGAGCCCTTCGGTCTGGCCGAAGATGGCACCGACGACGTCGCTGCGCTCGACGACACCGTCAGCGGTGACGTCCGCGTGGATAAGGTATTTCGAGGTGTCTTCCATGGGAGATCTGTCCCCGGGCAGGGGACGGCGAGAGGCGGCTGAAGCCGTATACCTTGAATGTCGGTCGTGACAGGCAAATAGCTGTTGACCTGCGCAGAACGGCGTCAGTATGCTGGACGATACCAGTACCAATAGAGCCAGACAGCGAGAAACACGACGAGTCCACCGAGGAAAAAGAGTAATCCGGGCGGGACGGTCGCCAGTGCATCCGGTTCGGCGACATCAGTGGCGTTCAACGCAGTGTCATCGGCAGCGGCGTCGTACCCATCAGCCGTCGGTTCGGCGTCGTCCGTATCGTCCGCTGGCGCATCATCCTCGAGGTCGTCCACCGATTCGTCCGCTGCGTCATCGCTTGTTGCCGCATCGTCAGCTTCCTCCTCCGACGCTTCCTCGTCGACTGTTTGCGTTCCGAACCCGTCGTCTGCGTCCTCGCGTGGCTCGTCGGCCGCCTCGGCGTCCGGTTCATCAGCCGACTCAGCTGACGCTCCAGAAAGCGTCTCGCCGTCGTCCGCTGCAGCGTCGCCATTGGCTGCCGCCTCGCGCTCTGTGTCCGGGGCTGGCGTGCCCGCCGGATCGACCCACTCAGTGACCCCGTGCTGGACGAGCAAGCTCCCGCCAGCGAGTGCGCCAACGCCGCCGATCAGGCGCGAAATCGCGGCTTTCAGCTGACTCGCTGTCGACTCGTCGCTCGTGACGATCAGTGGCCCATCCGTCGTCGCGTAGACGCTCATCTCGTTCCCCCGCGAGGAGTACCAGGTATCGACAACCTCGACGAGGCCCGCCTCCTCGAGATTCTCGAGGTGGTAGCGGACGTTCTGAATCGAGGAGTCGATGGCGTCGGCGATGTCACTCGGCGTTCCGGGGTCCTCATCAAGTCGCGCGTAAATTTGGCGGGCCGTCGTCGACGAGAGGGCGCTAAAAACCGCGTCGGCGTCTTCACCCTCGAGGTCGACGACGCGCGGTTGCCCTTCCTGTGATGGCGTTTCCGACCGGAAGGGGAACAGACGGGCCATATGACTACTGCTTTCATTCGCCTGCCGACACGTATACGCTTTTTCCTCGCTGAAAGAGCGATTTCAGTTTGGTATGCAGGGACTAGATTCGCAGACGGCGGGCAGGTCGAGGGCTGGCAGTTCCAGCGTTCGGGAGCGGTCACTCTCGAGCATTGTTGCCAGACAATTGGCAGACAGATTGCCTCGAGCACACCGATAGGAGAATCTCTTCAATCGTGATTTCTGAAGGGAAACAGTTACCAACGTCGACCCGAACCACCGCACATGCGTCGGCTCGAGATTGGTGGCTGGATTGTCGTCGGAGTCGTCCTCTGTGCGCTCTCGATTCCGTGGTTTCTCTGGGGGAACGCCACGACCATCGCGGGGATTCCGCTGTGGCTCTGGTGGCACATTGGCTGGATGCTCCTCGCATCGGTCGTCTTCTGGTACTTCGCCCAGACCGCGTGGGGAATCGGGATCGAACCCGAGAGTGAGGGCGACTCGAGCGAGCGCCCTGACCGGCCCCAGAACGAGTACGCCGGAGGTGACACCCGATGACGCTTGCGCTGCAGTTGGGGATCATCGTCGGCTACCTGATACTCGCGTTGCTCGTCGGCCTGTTCGCCTACCGGCTCACCGACCGGACCGCTGAGGACTTCTATCTCGCCAGCCGAACCTTCGGCACCGTCGTCCTCCTCTTTACGACCTTTGCGACGCTGCTGTCGGCGTTTACCTTCTTTGCCGGGCCGAACGTCGCCTACGAGCAAGGCCCCGAATGGGTGCTCGTGATGGGCCTGATGGACGGCATCATCTTCGCCATCCTCTGGTACGTCATCGGCTACAAACAGTGGCTCCTCGGCCAGCAACGCGGCTACGTCACCCTCGGCGAGATGCTCGGCGACCGATTCGGCTCGAGTCGCCTGCGCGGACTCGTCGCCGGAATCAGTCTGCTCTGGCTCTTTCCGTACGTCATGCTCCAACAGGTCGGCGCGGGCACGGCACTCGAGGCGCTGACCGAGGGCGCACTGCCGTACTGGCTCGGTGCAGGGCTGATTACGGCGTTTATGATCCTCTATGTCGTCCTCGCAGGGATGCGCGGCATCGCCTGGACCGACACCCTTCAGGGGCTGTTCATGCTCGTCGTCACGTGGCTCGCGCTGGTCTGGCTGCTCGCCGTGGTCGGCGGGCCGACTGCGGCCACCGCGGCGCTCGAAGCCGAAGTCGCCCAGCACGTCGCCCTCGGAAGTGACTTTTACACCGTGCAGTGGATGCTCTCGACGGCGATCACGATTGGCTTCGGTGTGGCGATGTTCCCGCAGGTGAACCAGCGCTTTTTCGCCGCGGGCTCGAAGACGGTGCTCAAGCGCTCGTTCGCACTCTGGCCGATTCTGTGCGTGCTCCTGTTCGTTCCCTCGTTCCTGCTCGGTGCGTGGGCACGCGGCCTCGATGTGACGGTTCCGGAGGGAGGGAACGTCCTGCCGATTGTCCTCGCAGAGTACACGCCGGTCTGGTTCGCCGCGCTCGTTATTGCCGGCGCGATGGCCGCGATGATGTCCTCGTCGGACTCGATGCTCCTTTCGGGGTCATCGTACTTCACACGGGACCTCTACCGACCGTACCTCGACCGAAGCGTCTCTGAGCGTCGCGAGGATCTCATCGCGCGCATCGGCGTCGTCGTCTTCGCGACCGCCGCGTTCCTCGCCAGCCTCTGGAACCCTGCGACGCTGTTCGAACTCGGCGACGCGGCTTTCAGTGGCTTCGCCCAACTCGCGCTTCCCGTCATGGTCGCACTCTACTGGCGACGGACTACCAGAGCCGGGATTACCGCCGGTATCCTCGTCAGTCAGGCGTTCTACCTCACGACTGTGTTTCTCGGAACGGTCGTAGCCGCACTCGAGGCGCTTGCGCTCGTTCCACTCCTCGGGGCACTCTCGCCTGCACTCATCGCCGTCGTCACGACGGTCTTCCAGCCGACGTATCTGGGTTGGACGGCCGGACTCGTCGGGATGGGACTCGGCCTAGCGGTCACCGTCGGCGTGTCGCTGGTAACGACGCCTGCGGCGGACGAACGACGGGCGATCTACTTCGACGGGCTGCGGGCGGACTGACGGCCCAGAGCGACACGTCAAAAGGGGCCGACCACGTACGGCGAGTCAATGCCTCCCTCTCTGCCGGAGTCGCTCGCCGATTCGTGGCAACGCGCCGGAACGAAACATGGCGAGTCGACCGTTCTGATCGCTTCGATCAACGCCGAGACGACGCTGTACGAGCCGACGGAGCCGACTGCACTTGCCGCCTACGGCGCGAGTGCAATCCCGCTTCACTCGCTGTTCGTCGTCGACCTCTCGATTTCGCCGCCGCTGTCGGCCGTCGGCATCGCCCCCGAAGCCGCCTTCTCGAAGGCCGCGCCCAAAGCCCGCGATCAATTCATCGATACCGTCGAAAGCGAAGGGATCCGTGTCGAGGACACGCGCGAGACGCTCGCGTTCGAAGCACCAAACGACACAGAGGGGAGATGGTACGTTCTCGAGACAACCCACCCACTCTCAGACGATGTGCAGGCGGAGACAAACATCGAGGCTGACGCGAACGGCCACGTTCCCGCGGAAGCCCACGTCGCCGTCTGGCCGACCAACTCGAGTTTCGCCGTTGCAGGCGGGACGCTTCCGCGTCCAGACGGCCTCGAGTCGCTCCCGGATGACCTCGCCGCAGAGCAGGCCGCCGATCCTGAGGCGGCTCGAGATACAATTTCGACGCTGATTCAGGCGCTCGATTTCGCGAGCGACGACTGACAGCGGCCCACTTATTCCGCCGTCGCGGCGACGATCAGTACGCGGGGAATTTTCGCGCGTAATTCGGGTGGGGACTCGCCCCACGGCCCCGCCTCGTGGTCGCCGGGATCAGACGAGCCGGGCTCTTTCAGTTCGTCGACGACAAATCCTGCCTCCCGCAATGCGTTATGCACGTCGCTGACTCGGCGGCGGTAGGTGACCATATTCGGATAGTCCTCGCGGTGGTCGACGAGAACGTGACGGCCGGTATCGAAGTAGCTCTCCTCGAGTTTGTGCGTCTCGGCGTCGGTAAGCGAGAAGAACGGATGCGGCATCGAGAAGACGAGTCGCCCGCCGGGACGGAGCACGCGGTAAGCCTCCTCGAAGCAGGCCTGCAGATCCGGCACCCACTGGAACACCCACGTGTTGAACGCGAGGTCGAACTGATCGGCCCCAAAGGGCAGCGCCGTCACTGAGCCCTCGGCGACATCGATTTCGAGGTCGTGCTCGTCGAACAGCGCCGTCGCGTGCCCGAGTTGCTCGCGCGAGAGGTCGATGCCCGTCACAGTGGCACCGCGCTCAGCGAGGGCAGCTGTATCCTGCCCGCCGCCACAGCCGAGTTCGAGGACGTCTTTCCCCTCGAGATCGCCCAGAAGCGTCTCGTCGTCGATATCGTCCCAGCCCCAGTTGATCCCGACAGAAATGTCGGCGGTTTCCTGAAACTCGTCGCTCGTGCGTTCCCAGCGCGCTTTCACGGTGCGATCCATGCAAACGTGTGCTGTGTGCGATACTATGAGCGTTTGGGTGACTGGAAATCGACATCGCGAATCTCGAATGTTGTGCCACCACCATCATCAGCGCCCTCATCGTCGCCGCCGTGTTCGGCGAGACTGATCGACCACCTGTGGGCGTCGACGATGGCCTCAACGATTGCGAGGCCGAAGCCAGTGCCCTCGCTCGAGGTCGTGTAGCCAGTCTCGAAGATCGAGTCGCGGTGGTCCTCGGGAATGCCGACACCGTTGTCTGAAACGGCAAAGCCGTCGGGACGGCCGTGGTCGTCCACGAGATCGGAGACGGTGATCGTCAGTGACTGGGCGTCGGCGTCGTCCGAGTCTGTCGGTTCGTCGGGGACGCCGTGTGTAATCGCATTCCGAAACAGGTTCTCGAGCAGCGCCTGTAGTCGCTCGTCGCTCGCACGAACAGTGGCGTCCGTGTCGACGACGAGGTCGTGTGGCCCCGTCTCGAGGCTTTCCCAGGCGGCCCAGGCGACCTCCGCGAGTGATATCGGGCGCATCTCAGCGACGATTTTCCCGTTTCGAGCCGCGGCGAGGACGTCCTCGAGCAGGCGCTCCATTCGATCAACGGCAGGGTGGACGTGCTGGAGTAACTCGAGGTCGCCGGACTCTTCGGCCAGTTCGACCCAGCCATCGACGACGGTCAGTGGGCTCCGCAGGTCGTGACTGACAACGGTCGCGAAGTTGTCGAGGTGTTCGATCTGGGCCGCCGTGCGCTCGCGCTCGAGTTCGTGCTCGAGGAGTCGCGCGATTAGTTCGGCGAACATCGTCTCGGTGCTCGAGAACGGCTCCGGTCGGGGATCGTGCGAGACGAAACAGACGGTCCCGTAGACGCCGTCCTCGAGCGTGATCGTTGTCCCGTGGTAGCACTCGAGGCCGTGGGCGTCGTAGGCGGCGTCGTCTTCCCATTCCTGTTCGGATGCGTGGGCGAGTGCGATTGGCTCATCCGCGCGAACGGTTCGCCGGCAGTAAGTCGTCTCGAGGTCGAGAACGAGACCGGGCGGGAACTCCCCGCCGACGGGGTCGGTGCTTGCGATGGACTTCCAGTAGTCGCTTTGCTCGTCGATTTTCGTCACGTGCCCGTTCTCGACGCCGAGATACTGCGTGCCGAGGTCGAGCGCCTGCTCGGCTTTCTGCTCGAACGAGCAGTCGGCACGCATGATCTCGTACAGCTGAACTCGAGCCGTATCCGAATCGAAAGTCGGCTCAGTCATCGTCTCGAGTCGTGTGCCGTGCAGTCGTCGCCCTGAACATACAGCCCGTACACCGCGAACGCGGATACCGCTTCTGTCACTGATACTGAACGGTTGGGCGACGAAACGCGGCTCGAGAGCGATTCGAGGCTATTGGTCGAATCCGGCCCGGACCATCTCGCCCCACGTTGAGTGCCCACGGACGTACCGGATCAGCGCGAGCCACGTAATCGCGGACTTCCACTGCCGGTAGGGAACGTGCTCGAGCAGTGAGTAGCCAAGCAGGGCGGCGATATCCTTCGGATTTCGATAGCGCCGGAAACTGAGGACTTCGTTGAGGACGCTTAGCCACGACAGCAGGGTACCGATGCCGACGGCAACGCCGAGAAATAGCAAGAAGAAGGGCACGTTCAGCGCGCCGAGGATGAACGCGAACGGAACGATGACGTAGCCAAGTCCCTCGATGAGCGGGCCGAGCGCCTCGACGAACAGGAAAAACGGCATCGCAAAGAGGCCGATTGCACCGTATTTCGGGTTCCCGATCATGCTGCGATGCATCCAGAGCGTCTCGAGTAAGCCCTGATACCAGCGCATTCGCTGCCGGGCAAGCGCCTGTCGGGTCGCGGGCACTTCGGTCCAGACGACGGGGTAGGGAACGAACGTAATCGTGTAATCGGTCTCCGCGTAGTGGTGATGGAGCCGAACGATGAGTTCCATGTCCTCGGTGATCGTCTCCGTCGAGTAGCCGCCGACTTCGCGGACGGCGCTCGTGCGAAATACGCCGAACGCACCGGAGATGATCAGGAGGCCGCCGAGCGCGCTGAGGCCGATCCGTCCCGAGAGAAACGCCCGCAGGTACTCGACGGTCTGGAGCGAGGCAAGCCAGTTCTTCGAGAGGCCGACCTCCGTGACGCTGCTTCGGGTGATCGAACAGCCGTTTGCAACCCGAACCGCGCCGCCAGTCGCGATGGTCCGCTCGGGGTCTTTCAGGAACGGTTCGACGACCTCGAGCAGCGCGCCGCGCTCGACAATGCTGTCGGCATCGATGGCACAGAACAGCGGCTGATCGGTGAAGAAGACGCCTGCATTGAGCGCGTCGGCCTTCCCGCCGTTTGCCTTATCGATGACGACGAGATCGACCTCTGGCGACTGATAGACCGTATCGACTGGTTCGCAGGGGAGATCGAACGGCACGTCCGCATCCACCGGCTCGAGATCGAACGCCTCGAGCAGTTCCTCGAGCGTTTCGTCGGTCGAGCCATCGTTGATGACGACGACGTCGAAGGTACCGTACTCGAGGTTGAGCAGGGAGCGAACGGAGTCGACGATGACGGCTTCCTCGTTGTAGGCGGGAACGAGGACTGCAATACCGGGCAGAAACGGCGACCGGTAGGGGTTGTACGTTGGCTCGAGCAGCCAGTCGCGAAAGTCTCGCTGGAGCGAGACGATGGAGGCGAGATGGACGAACAGATAGCTGCCGTTGACGAGCGCAAAGTACAGCAGGAAAAACCAGCTGATGGCCCACAGCAGGAATGTGGGATCGGCAGCTACGACCATCCAGTTGCGATCCTCCGTCTCGAGCGGTGTTCGTTTTGCACCCACGCAATCGTTCGGCTGGTCTCAGTCTCAGGGCCCGCAAGCATCGGGAGGTCGTCCCCGCGTGCGGCCAGCGTCCGGGCCGCAGCGAGTCTCGAGCGGTCGTCCGGGTCATTGTAGACGCCGTAGCGAAGCCACTCGAGGGCCGGACGGTCGCCCCACTGGCCAAGCAGTTCGTAGGCAGCGGTTCGGACCTCCGGTTCGGGATCGGACAGGACGTCCTCGACGACGACGTGCTCGCGGAACGCATCGCGCCACCCCTGGCGTGCAAACGCGAGCAACGCGCCGGCACGGATCTGTGGCGACTCCGCCTCGAGCAGCGGCGGGAGCCACGCAAACTGTTCGATTTGCTCGGCGGACTGACAGTGTGAGAGGACGGTCAGACACTGCAAGAGCAGTTGGTCGTTCCACCAGCTTGCGTCGGCGCCAGCCTTTGCAAGCAGCGGCGTTGAATCCGAGCGATTGAGCTGGTAGAGCGTATCGAGGGCGTACACCGACATCGGGGTTTCGCCGTCACGGAGGAGTAATGCGGTAGCGTCCATGTCTGCGACATCCTCATCAACGGTACAGAGCAGTCGGGCGGCAGCCGCACGCGTCTCCGGCGTGGCCATGCAGTGTCGGCGCAAAAACGCCGTCGACGGCGACTGTTTGAGTAGCGTCAGCCAGATCAGCCCCCGAAGTGTGTTGAACGTCGAGCGACGCCGACACAGCGCCCTCGCGTGCTCGTCGAGGCCAAGCGCAGCCGACAGCGCGACGAATTTGCGGTGATCGCTTCCCTCGAGGCGGCGCAGATACTGAATAATCGACTGGCGAACGACGTACTGTTCGACCCTCGAGAGCGAGTCGTACCACGTCGCTGTCTCCGGGCCTGGCTCCTCGAGATGGGCAAACAGTTCGGGGAGCAAGTCGCCACGAGCGCCCTCCTGGCGCCGATCAAACCAGTATCGAACGACCGACAGCCCGAACGTGAGCGCGCCGACGAACAGACAGACGGCGACGATTACAACAAAAATCTGCAGGAGGACCATTATCGGAGCGACCGTTTGAGTCGAACAGCGATTTCGGAGGGGCTGAACGGTTTCATCACGTAGTCGTCCGCACCGAGTTCGAATCCGCGAACGACGTCTTCCTCGAGTCCGCGGCCAGTGACGAGAATCACGACGAGGTCATCGTAGCGCGAATTGTCACGGAGCCGTTTGAGAACCGTAAAGCCGTCGAGCCCTGGCATCATTACGTCGAGCAAGAGCGCGTCGGGGAGGTCCTCAGTTGCTTCCAGCGTCTCCCAGCAGTCGTCGCCGTCGGTGACGGCTTCGACCTCGAACGCGTCGGACTCGAGACGGTAGCGAAGTATCTCGATGATCGGTTCGTCGTCCTCGGCGATCAGGATCTGGTGGGTCATTCGTTGTCAGAGTCCGCCTCAATCGCTGCCAGTACAGTTGCTGTGAGTTCGGTCGCCGTCAGCGGTGTCGCACGCGGTGTTCGATAGCCACGGATCGGCAGCCACTCGCTCTCGGTCCCGTCCGGTTGCGTCGGCCGCTCGACCGGCAACTCCCCGACGGCAACGAGCGGAATCGCTTCGTCGTCGATTGGTCGGCGAAACGCAGCCAGCGTCGCGTCGTCGGCCCGGTCGACGCTATCGCCGGTGAGAAAGACACAATCGACAGTTGCTGGATCGACCATCGACAGCGTGTCAGACGAAACGTACGCCTCCTGTTCGATGGCTTGTTTGCGGTCCGTCATCGACTCGAGCGTCTCGAGAAACCGCGCATCAATATCGCCGACGACAGCGACCGCCGTGTCGGTGTCACCCTGGTCGGGAGCGAGTCCGAACCGGGATTCGAACAGCGCCTCGAGCGTCGCCACCGAAACGGTCGGCGAGAGAATGCCAGCAAGTCCCTGGAGTGGGGCTGTCCCGGCTGGCGAACCAGCGCCATCGTCTGTAGCTGGGACAACGGTCGAGACGAGCGTTACTGCCGTCTCACCGTCCGCGGCATCGATTGCGTGCTCGATCGACTCGAGAAACGGCCCGGACGGGAACCGACAATCGAGGACGAGATGCTGTGGCTCCGGCCGCTCGAGCAGCGCCATGAGTTCCTCACCAGTAGCGGCAACCTGCACCCCGTAGCCGGCCCGCTCGAACTGACTCGCAAGCGAGTCGACGAACTTGTTGTCACGACCCACCGCGAGGACGACCTCCGTCGGTTCGACTGATGATATCAGTTCGGATGGGGGCTCCTCGAGTGCCTGCTCGTCGTGGTCAGTGACGTAGCCCCCGGCGGCAGGCTCAACGGCGGTTGCGGTCTCGCCAGTCAGTGCCAGCGTCGCCGCGATGATCTCCTCGAGGGCATCGCGCTGGTCAGCCGTAATTGAGCCAAGTGCTTCATCCTCGAGCAGCGTCGCCTGCGAATGGATGACACCTAGTTGACGGCGAAGTTCGAACGCCTGCTGGGCGCTCTCGTCCGAGTGAGTCATTGCAAGAGTGGGTTTACGAACAACGAAACCAGTAATAAAACGCCGCGTGTCAAAGCAAACCGACAAGTCACGAAAACCAAATCGTACGGGACGTGCCGCTGCTGTCGTCGGTTCCGTACATGCCCGTGGTTCCAGACGACCCGAAATGTTTTTGTCCTAATATGTCTGGGGCCCGACTGGGTCACCGATAGTGAGAGGCGTCGTGGCCGGGATAGTCCCGTTCGAACCGATCCTCGAGTTCGTTGCCGTCGATCTGGACAATCACTGGCCGACCGTGCGGGCAGGCGTAGGGATTCTCACACTCGTCCAGTGCTGAGAGCAGTTCAACGACCGACCCGTCCGTAAGCGAGGTGTTGCCGGTCACCGACGGATAGCAGGCCAGGTCTCCGAGGAACTCGTCTGCGAGTGCGTCGACCGTCTCCGCACCCGCCTCGTGATCGCCTTCTATCACTGCCGTAAGAACGTCCCGCAGGTGTGCTGGCTCGAGCGTTTCGTCGAAGACGGCCGGAACGGTCGTCACCGCAATCGTGCGGTCGTCGACGCGATTCGCGTAAAAGCCGAGTCGCTCGAGGGCGTCGACCGACCGCTCGAAGACGGCTGCCTCAGCCGCGGTCAACTCGAGTTCGACTGGCGAGGCAAGCGCCTGAGCGGCCGGGTCGTCCTCGAACGCTGCCCGCAGCCGTTCGTAGTTCACCCGCTCGTCGGCAGCGTGCTGGTCGACCAGCGCGAGGCCCTCTGGCAGTTCACAGACGAGGTAGGTGTCGTGTAGTTGGCCGAGGACGCGCATCGGCGGCAGCGACTCGAACTCGCCGCCCTCGCTCACCGAGGCGTCTCCACCGAGCGTCTGCTGTTCGGTCGGCCCGTCGAATTTTCGGCTCGTCTCGGCTTCAGCGATGGTGTCAGCAGTCGACTCGAGATCGGGTGTCGCTGTCTCTGCCGACTCCGTATCTGCCGCCGGCGTCGCCGTCTCTCTCGAGGTGTCTGCACCCACTGACGGTGACGCCTCATCATTCTCACTCACGGACGTCGTCGTTTCAGCCGTCGCCGCAGAGTCGACGTTCGAGGTCGGTACAGTCGCTGGGTCGTCGTCTGCGACCGTACTCGAGTCCTCGCGTACGGAATCGGTATCGGCACTGGACGAACCCGTCTCAGCGACTGCGTGCTCGTCGTTGCTCGAGTCGGAAGCGTCCTCGTCCGCATCATCCCCTGCCACCGTCGGCGATGACTCGGTTGTCGAAAGCGACTGCTGGCTGGTCCGCTCGGCTGTTGCTGTGCGTTGGGGATCGATCCGTGCTTCATCCGGCGCAGAGCGGCCTCGGGGCGCACTTGATCGAAGCAGACCATGCTCGAGGAGCGCGCGTTCGACCGCCGAATCAACCTGTCGCCGGACTGCATCGTCGTCGTCGAAGCGCACCTCTCGCTTGCGCGGGTGGACGTTCACGTCGACGGCATCGCCGGGCACCTCGAGAAAGCAGACGACAAAGGGGTAACGGTCGCCACTCAGTTGCGTGCCGTACGCACCCATGATCCCCTCGCGAATCGCATCGGCCGTGACCGCGCGGTCGTTGACATACGTCGCGAGATACTCACGGCTCGAGCGATTGGTTTCGGGGTGTGAAACAAGCCCGAAGACGGACTCGAGTGGACCGGGTGGAAGGTCGTCGCCATCGGCATCGACGCGAATCATCGAGGAAGCGACCTCCCGGCCGTAGACGGCGAGGACGGCAGCCTGCAGGTCGCCTTGCCCCGTCGTCGCGAACACTTCGCGGTCGTCGTGGGTCAGCGAGAGTGCCACGTCGGGATTGGCCAGCGCGTAGCGCGTGACGATGCGATTGACGTGGGCGAACTCCGTCGCCGTCGTCTTCAGAAACTTTCGACGGGCAGGTGTGTTTGCGAAGAGGTCGGTAACTTCGACGGTCGTTCCCTCCGGACAGCCCGTCGGCTCGACGCTCGTCACTTCGCTGGCGTCGTAGACGAGTTCTGTCCCCGCGCCTGCTGTCGCGTCCCCGCCGTCGGCTCGAGGCCGTGATCGAATCGTCAACCGCGAGACGGAGCCAATCGTATGCAGCGCCTCGCCTCGAAAGCCGAGGGTGGCCACGCCCGACTCGAGGTCCTCGAGGCCGTCGATTTTGCTCGTCGTATGCTCGCGGACGGCTGCACGGAGGTCCGCCTCGCTCATTCCGTGGCCGTCGTCGGCGACGCGAATCAGGTCAGTCCCGCCTTCTTCGACAGTGACGTCGACACGGGAGGCACCAGCGTCGAGACTGTTCTCGAGGAGTTCCTTGACTGCGCTCGCGGGCCGTTCGACGACTTCGCCAGCGGCGATCCGAGCGACGGTGTTCTCGTCGAGTTGGCGGATTGCCGTCTTCGCGGCGGCGTCGGGCGCATCGGCGCGTGAATCCGGCGCATCGGTCATCGACCGCACCACCCCGTTCGCAGTCGGTCGCCGAGAGTCAGCATACACGAACGTTCCCGAGGGGCTGCAAAAGCGTATCGGGAAACTCCACGGTCGCTCGAAGACTTACTGCTCGAGGACGCCGTCGACGCCAGCCTGAATCGTCTCGCGGCCCGCGTCGGGGACCGTCACCAGCGGCGGGCGGACAGTGTCAGTCAGAATGACGCCGCGATACTCGAGCGCGGCTTTCGACGCGGGGGCGAAGCCGTACGCGCCACAGCCCTCGAAGAGGTCGGCAATCGCCGCCTGCAGGGCTGTGGCGCGGTCAGTCTCTGTCGTGTCATACAGTTCGACAAACGCCTCTGGAACCGCGTTCGACAGCGCGTTCACGCCGCCGTCGGCCCCCATCCGCAGCGCCGGCGCAAGCAGTGAGTCATAGCCTTGCAGATGGAGAAACTCCGCCGGTGTCGCTCGCATCGCTCCCAGGAAGTACTCGAGGTCGCCACTCGAGTCCTTCAGCCCGATGATGTTCTCGTGGTCGGCGACGGCGCTGACGGTGTCGATGGCGATTTCCTGGCCGGTACAAGCCGGAATGTTGTACAGCAGGAGCGGCAGCGCAGATTCGTCGGCGACGGCCTCGAAGTAGCGTTGATTCCCCGCGGGCGCGTTCGCCGTATGGAAGTACGGCGGGACAATAACGGCAGCGTCAGCACCGATCTCGGCGGCCTCGTCGATGTACTCGAGCGTCTCCACGACGCTCGTTGCGCCCGCACCAGCGACGACAGGGAGTTCACCGTCGACCTCGTCGACGACAATCTCGAGGATGCGGCGTCGTTCGTCGGGTGAGAGACTGGCGAACTCGCCGGTCGTTCCGTTCGGGAAGACGGCGTCGATACCCGCCGACTGCAGCGAGTCGACGAGGGTCCGAAGCGCGTCGTCATCGATACTCTCGTCCTCGTTGAACGGCGTCACAACTGGACACGTAATTCCCGCGAGAGACTCCTGCAGGGTCATAGTGGATTGTCTGAGGGCGATTGCAAAAACGTATGGATCACTGCGAGTTCGTCCGAGTGCACTGTTGAGCACGAGACGATCCCGACCGACCCACGCTGTGGTGACTCCCTCGAAAAAACTGGATCAACAGAAGTAGACCCAGACGGTGTGTTCGCTCGAGCACTCCACTGTCGTATAGTCGCCGAACGCGGCCACGTAAGGTCGTGCTTTCAGTTCGACGTCTTCGTCAGGTACCGGAACAGCCAGCGTCTCCTCACACGTCGGACACGCGATTTCCTGCGTTTGTTGGACTTGCATTTTGCCACCCATCGCACATACATCACGAACGATAATCAACTATTTCTCAGCCGCTGTGATAGCTTGGGTGTCCAAAGACGTCCTGTAGCAACCGGCGAAATGAATGGTCGCGTTACGACGCTGCTCTCAGACAGATCATCGGGAATCAGCTCTCGAGAGCACCCAGAACGCGACGGCTCCGAGCACGAACGCGAGACCGACGTTGATCGCGAGGCCAAGGATCCCAACCCCGACGACG
Organism: Natronolimnobius sp. AArcel1; assembly: GCF_011043775.1. Taxonomy (NCBI): domain Archaea; kingdom Methanobacteriati; phylum Methanobacteriota; class Halobacteria; order Halobacteriales; family Natrialbaceae; genus Natronolimnobius; species Natronolimnobius sp. AArcel1. The sequence continues at coordinate 707,786 of NZ_JAAKXY010000001.1, forward strand.
AGCGCGAGTGCCCACCCGTCATCGACAGGTGCGAACGCAGCCCGGCCGAGCTCGAGGGCGACGACGGCGAGCAAGACGCCGAGTAGCGCGGTTGGGAATGCGGCGAGCAACGCACCCGTGGCGACCAGCGCGAGCGCGAGGTAGCCCACCCCGAGCAGGACGTTCGCGCCGGCAGTTCGCGCACCGAAGGCGTACTTTCCGGCGAGGCCGCCACTGCCATGACACATCGGCACGCCGCCGACCGGGATCGCCGCAAGGCAGGTCGCGCCCATGCTTTTTGAGAGCGTGTCGGGTGACACGTCTCGGTCGTAGAGATCACCACACAACAGCGCGGTCGCAATCGCTGCGTTCCCAATCGTCATTCCCAACTGAGCGACGGTCCCCTCGAGTGCGGCCCCCGAAATCGTCGGCGGACCAGCGGGAAAGAGGGTGGCTTCGGGCACTCGAGGCGTCGGGATGCCAGCAACAGCGACGGCCACAACGGCGCCGAGTGCCAGCACGACCAGCACGCTCGGCTGGCGATACCCGCGAAGCGCGAACAGGCCGACAACAGCGAGTCCAGCCAACGCAACGGCGGGACTGCCAACCGAAAGACCAACTGCGGACTCCAGAAGTAGGAGGGCAACGGCGAACTGGACGCCGCGAATGACCGGCTCGCCGACGACGCGCTCGAGGTGGCCGACGAGGCCGAGTTTGCCGACTACAAGCAAGACAACGCCTGCAATGAGGCCGGCCGCCGCGAGTTCGGGATAGGAGAGCGAGCCGACGATGGCCAGCCCGACGAGCGCCTTCATCGGCTCGACCGAGAGCGGCATTCCGTAGTAGAGTCCCCAAATGATCTGAAAGACGCCGAAGCCGACCAGAACGTGGGGCAAGGAGACGCTCGTCGTCGCCGCCAGCGCGATGATCAGCGGAAGCACCGTAACCGAATCCCCTAGCGCACCCGTCAGTTCCGAGGTCGAGAACTCGAGGTCAGAATCCGTCTCTCGAGGGAACGAGTACGCCATCTACCCACTCTTTGCGAACACACGGTTTTACTGTTGTGAGTAACCATCCACGGTTATGCTCGAGCAGTGTGTGAACACGTTCGGTTACGACAGGCGGGAGCCAGCAAACACGAGGGAATCGAATTGGCTCCGTTCGGCGGCACAATACAGTTATTCTGCCAGAGCGCCCACCGCTCTGCATGCCAGTCGCAACCGACGGCGGCGACGAGGAGGATGGTCTCGGGATCGGTATCGGCGTTGGATTGGCGATTGGAGCGTCCATTGGCCTGCTCACGGACAATCTCGCACTGTGGCTTCCGATGGGGCTCGTCATCGGCCTGACGATCGGTGGGATGCTCAACTGGTAGCCGAACGCGACCCTCGCACTCGAGCCGAGAGCACGGATCACCACCGCTAAGAGCGCCCCCTGCGAGCACTCGAGCGTGAGCGACCTCGGGAAAATCGACCGGCAGTTTTTCGAACAGCATATCGCGCCGAATCTCGGCGCTGAACGCGATGATGTCGCGATTGGTCCCCAACACGGCGTCGACTTCGGCGTCATCGACGTGAGCGGGCAGGCGCTCGTGACCGCGACCGATCCGATCTCGATTCTGCCGGCGCTCGGCCTCGAGCGTGCGGCACGCTTTGCACTCGATCTGATCCTCGCGGACGTGGCCGTCAGCGGGGTCCCGCCCTCGCATCTCTCGATCTGTTTCACGTTACCGGAGTCGATGACGAACGACGACTTCGCGACCGTCTGGGAGACGATTCACGCGGAGTGTGCCGACCTTGGCGTTGCCGTCGTCACCGGCCACACGGCCCGCTACTCCGATCCCACCCATCCGTGGGTCGGCGCAGCGACCGCGATGGGCGTTGGCAAGCACAACGATATCGTCCGCCCAGACGGTGCACAACCCGGCGACCGACTCCTGTTGACGACCGGCCCCGCCGCGGAGTCCGTGGGGCTGTTGAGTACCCTCTTCGGGGACCAAATCGATCTTCCGGACGAGACGATTGCCAACGCACAGACCCGCCTCGAGGACGTCTACTGTGTCCGGGACGCACTCACGGCAGCCGCGTCGGGCCCGGTAACGGCGATGCACGACGTGACTGAGGGTGGCCTCGCAGGCGCGTTGAACGAGATGGCCACTGGCGCGGGCGTCCAATTCAACATCGACCGCGATGCCGTCCCGATGCAACCCGGCGTCCAGGCCGTTTGTGACGCCCTCGAGATCGATCCCTGGGCGACGACCAGCTGTGGCTCGCTGCTGATCGCCGTCGATTCCGATGGTGTCGAGGACGTGCGCCGCGCACTCGAGGATCGTGGCACAGTCGTCGCAGAAATCGGCAGCGTCGGATCGGGATCAGGCGTGGTGGTCGAAGCGGGCGGCGATCAGGTGCGCCTCGAGCACCCGAGCGTCGATCCCTCCTGGGGAGCCTACGCCGAACTGGCGGACGACTCGTCGAACTGACTCGTACCCGAGACCCAATCAGCAGGCTTGCTCTGGCGACTCCCATGCCGTACGTTCGAGGAGGTCTGGGTTCGCCGGTTCGCACAGCGGCGCGGGGTCGACGATGCTCTCGGAGCGCATGCCCGAGACCGTCCCTTCGAATGCCGATAGGGCACCGGTCGCCGGCGAATGAGCGAGCGTCGGAGTCCCGTCGACGCGGTGTAAGCGCTCGTCGACCGGATCCGTCGGTGTGTATGAGCGCTCGAGGGTTGTGCCGTTACCATTTCCGTTCACGTCCGCGTCGGGCGATCCAATCGCCCCGTGCCAGAAGTTCCCGTTGCCGTCCTCGCTCCAAATCCGGAGGGTACCGATCCGGGCGTTCGCATGGTCGTCGTTTTCAACGAAGTCGTTCCCAGTCACCTCGTTAGTCGGAAGAATGTGATTCGCCTGGATACCCTCAACGTTGCCCGCGAGGACGTTACCCTCGTAGATCGAGTTGCCCGCACCTGTCGTCAGACCGACCGACGTGTCGGTGACGACGTTGTCGGCAACGTACGACCGCGACCCGGCCGTAAGAATTCCCTGCGAGGCGTTCCGGATCTCGTTTCCGACGATAGCGTTGTGTTCGGGATCGGTCATCACGTCGATCCCTGCAGAGACCGGATCATCGATCTGATTGTCCGCAATCAGCGTACTCGAGGTGTACATCAGATGAACACCGATCCGGTTGTTCTCGAGGACGTTGTTCCGGAAGACGACGCCGTCCGAGCGGTGGAGGTAGATCCCATCGCGACCGTCGGCGAGCGTCGAGTTCTCGACGAGGGCGTCCGGCGAGCGGATGGTCGTGACAGCCATGTAGCCGTCGCCCCAATCGTCGCTGCCTTGGACGGTGACGTTTCGGACGACAGTCTCGGGCGCGTCGCGAAGCAGGACGCCAGTCGCCGGCGACTCGACCGTCACATTCTCGACCAGCGCGTTCGAGGCGTTATCGAGTTCGATCCCGGCGTCACCCTGGCCGTACGCCATCTCGAGGAGGTCGTCGCTTTCGTCATCCCCATCCGGCTCGGTCGTGTTGCCAACGCCGTCAATCCGCAGGTCCGTGACGGCCGCGCGATCGGACTCGAGTGTAAGGACGGAACCATTGCCATCGCCGCGAAGAGTCGTCGCAGCAGCAGTTTCGGTGCCGTTACCATCCCCCTGTCCACGGATCGTAAGTGACTGATCCACCGCGATTTCCTCCGGCACCTCGTGGACGCCCGCCGGAACGACAACCGTCGACTCGGCCGGCGCGATCTCGACGGCCTCCTCGAGCGTCGCGGCGTCCTCGCCGACGACGACCTCACCGGGGCGGTCTCGCGCGGTCGTCGCCGTTGCGACCAGTTCGTCAGCGCGGGCGTGGCGCTGATCGACGCGATCTCGGACCACATCCGCGTCGTCGATCTCGAACTCGTGCTCAAGGAGGTCAGTCCAGTCGACGACGGTTCCGCCGTACTCGTCGGCAAACGCGTCGGCATCCTCGCGATCACCGAAGGGGATGGTCGTCTCGCCTGCGGGCGTTCGAGCCTCACTATCGACAACGAAGACCGCCGATTCGGCGTCAATCCAGTCTGCAGACTCACCCTCAAGCGTCGGGTATCCCTCCTCTGTGAGTCGAACGGTATCGTCGCTCGTACCGTAATCGGTGACGGACACAGAAAGCGGGTAGCCGAAGCGCTCCTCGTGGCCGGGCGCATCACGTGCGTCAACGAAGCGCTCGACGCCGCGGTAACCGACGACGAACTCGTACTGGGAGTAGAAAACTTGGGCTTTCGGCACGTCGACCTCGCTCAGATCTGCCTCATCACCTGCGTTCTCGAGAACGACACCTGTGGCGACGGTATCGTGGAACGGGACGGGTTCCGTCGACTCGCCCCCCGAACCCGCGTCGACAGCGAAGAGTCCGCCGAGTCCGACGAGGATGACCGCGAGTACGGCAACGACAAGAACGACCGAAAGTGATCGGCGACGATCGGAGACAACCATCAGAATCTCTGGCACCATCTGGGTGGGCAGAGACAATAGGCAGTCTGGTTCGCTTATCGAATAATCAGGCGCTTGAGGCCTCGAGCTTGCCGAGAAGTCGGGTTTAACCGCCGTGTTTTTACAGGAGGAGAGCGTGACGTTGACAATGGCAGATCCACGCCCGTCCAAGCGGTGGCGTCGACGCCGCGTGCTCGCTGCGGTCGGTGTCGGAAGCCTTGTCGGAGTTGCCGGCTGCGTTGGCGACGACGAGGGTCAAGACGACGTTGCGGACGACGAACGCGAACTATCTCCCCACCTCGTTGACCACCCCGGCGACGAGCCCAAAGAATTCGAGAGCGATCACAGGTGCGGCGTCTGTACGATGGGCGTAACCGATTATTCCGAGCGGAACGCCCAGCTAGCCCACGAGAACGGCGATGGCATGATGTTCTGCAGCCCCGGCTGCCTATTCGCTTACTCCGTTGCCACTGAACACTTCGACGGCCCCGACAGCGACGTCGCCGGCGTCTGGGTGACCGACTTCGACACCGGCGACCTGATCGACGGGTTTGAGGCCTACTACGCGCTCGAGCACGACGAGATTCGAGGCGACGATCCGATGGGCGTTGACCCTCGCGTCTACGAGGATGAAGCACTGGCCGTAGAGTACGTCGAAGAGTACGACGACCTCGACGAGGACGACGTTATTACGTTCTCCGAAGTGGACGAAGATATCGCGCGGATCTATCGGAGTTCAAGATTCTAGCGGAGCGGTTTGTCCCCGCGTTCTACAGAAAACGTAGGCTGGGCGTTCACAAGGGCTGATAGTGTGGCAGCGGGACGTGTGGAAGGTAAATACCGAGCGTCGCGAGGCCGTGCTGGAGCGGAATGTACCCGAGCACAACGAACGCAACGCCAAGCACGCGGTGGAGTTTTATCCTGGTCTCGAGGCTGAGCGACTGGAACAGGGTCCCGTAGACGAACAACGACGGCACCGTTCCCAGCCCGAGCGCAGCCAGTGCGAGGACGCCCCCTGCTGGCGATCCCTGTACGAACGCGTAGAGAAATGCCGGGTAGAGCAACGGGCAGGGCAACAGTCCGTGTACCGCGCCGAGCCCAGCGATCCGAGTATCGCCGACCCAAGAGTCGACGTTCGCGAGGAGTCGACCGTGAACCCGCTCGAGGGCGGGCTGAACCAGTGGAAGGGTGACAGAGCCGCCAACAAGTCCCTTGCCGGTGAGGTAAGAGAGTCCCATCACGACAATCACCACGCCGACGACGATGCCGGCGAGCGCGTGGACGTCGGTCGCGACGGCGGTCACTGCCTGCGGGGAGATGAAGACCAGCGATCCTGCCAACCCGAACAGCCCGCCGATGAGCGCGTAACTGATCGCCCGGCCGAGATTGAACAGCGCGTGCTGTTTGACCATGCCCACCGTCAGTTCGTTTCGTCCCGACGGCCCGCTCTCTTGGGCGCGCAACCGATCCGAATACGTCGTCACGAGCGGACCACACATTCCAAGACAGTGTGCGCCACCCAGGAGCCCGATCAGCGCGAAGACAACAATCCCCACCGGCTCTATCGCGGTCGGATCGAGCGCCGGGTCGTAACACTGGTCGAGGATGATCTGCAAAGCCGGCGGCGAAGACGCTTGGAGTCCGAATCCGTCGACCAACCTTGCCCCCACCATGGGTCACTCGAGGCTGTCGAGCACGCGCTCAAGGTCGTCTGCGATCTGTTCCGGATCGGGATCGTCGCCTCGGTAGGTCCGTTCGACGTATCCATCTGGGTTAACGAGGAACGTGACCGTGATATGTGCGAAGTCGTAGTCGTCGCCGAGTTCCTCGCGCTCGAACGGGATCCCGAGGTCGTCGTAGACGACGGCCTCGGCCATCTCGGCGTCCTCAGGGCGGAGATAGTGCCAGTTGTCCGCCTCGTAGTCAATGTTGAACATGTCGGCGTGCTCCCGAAGTGCATCGGCGGTGTCGCGTTCGGGGTCGAACGTCACCGCGAGAAACCGTGTTTCGTCGCCGATCCCGCGGTCGTCGGCGGCTGCCTGAGCCTGCGATATTGAGTTCAGAAGCGGGATACACTCGGCGGGACAGGACGCGAAAAAGGCAGTCACAACGAGTGCGTCCTCGAGAGTGTCCACGTCGACGGTCGTCTCGGCGATCGGATCCTCGAGTTCGAACGCCGGGAACGACTCGCCATAGATCGGATACAAGGGATCACCCTGAGCGTCCCCCTCAGGCGCGTCGAGAACGGCGTTATCAGCCGATTCATCCTCTATCAGTCCGGTTAGACAGCCAGCGACGGCCGTCAGTCCGGCTGTCGCTCCGAGAGTCAGCGTGCGGCGACGATTCATTACGAGAACGTAGCGATCGGACGGCCAAGTAGCATCTGGTGTAACCGTCGAAAACAGAATAGAGACGCATCATTTCGCCGGAACAACGATGGGAGCGTTCGGCGACCGTACCAGATTCAATTTATTCGTTGAGTTCCTTGGTCCAGTATGGACGAGCAACGGTTTACGGAGAGTCGAGACGGGAGCGCCACTGGCGGAGTCGGCAAGAGACTAAGCCGCAGAACCGTGCTGGTCGGTGCCGCTGGCGTCAGCGTCGCCGCGCTTGCCGGCTGTCTCGGCGGGGACGACGAGACACCCGACCCAATCACGATCGATGGGGATCAGGCCTGCGACCAGTGTACGATGCAGATCGGCCAGCACCCCGGCCCGGTCGGACAGACCCACTATACTGATCCCGAGGACATTGTCGACGAAGATCGGCCGGCGCAATTCTGCAGTTCGACCTGTACCTACACCCACACGTTCGAGCAAGAAGACGCCGACCACGATCCGACCGCAATCTACCTGACCGATTACTCGAGCGTCGACTACGACATCGGACTCGACGGCGACGCCGAAGAAATCAGTAGCCACCTCGAGGCCGACGCGTTCGGGGAAGCCAACGGCCTCACGCTGGTCGTCGACAGCGACGTTGAGGGCGCAATGGGGCCGTCGATGATCGGATTTGGCGACGCCGATGAGGCCGAGCAATTCCAGAGCGAGTACGGCGGCGAACTGTACGAACACGAGGATGTGACTCCCGAGTTGGTCATGTCCCTGATGGACTAATTCTCGGTCCGGATTACACCCCTTCGAAGGAAGAGACAACTGATCGAACACAACGACCAGCCGTCAGTCGCGACCGCCCAGATCGGACTCGAGGCAGAGCCGACAGTCCCCAAGGATCCAGTGGATGACCACCGAACTCGAGCCGATTACCATCGGACGCCCCAGGTCGCGACCGCGAGCGAGCCGATCGTCCACGCCGCCAACCCGGCGAGACTCGCCAGCGGCGACGCCACCTGCGGTCCCGTTCCCATCGCGAGAGTGGTCAGTTCGTACGGCGGCTGCTGATCGATCGTCGCTTACCACGACTCGTTTCCCGTGAGTTCGGTCGACGAGTAATCAGTGGCGTAGACCGTCAGGAGATAGCCAAACCGTTGGATGTGCGCCGACAATCGCTGAGTCTCGACGCCGTCGTAGCCGACAAGGGATCGGGCGTGAAACATCCGTGTGTTCTAGGACGTGCGCTCCTGCTCGAGGCTGCGCTTGTCCTCGAGAGCGATTTCCATCGAGGACGGATTGTCGAAGGCTGCAGGCTCGAGACTGGGCGATTCGCCGGCGGCTACGAACAGTCCAACCGCGACCACCGCGGCGATGAGGGAAGCGTGCTCACAGCGACGAGACCTAACGATCCCTTCACAGTTTCCGTAGTTGTGGAAACGACGTATAGCGTTTGGTGCACCCCTCAAAGGGGCAACAGTTCACTCGAGGAACCAGTTATCGACGTGACTGACGACCATCATCGATTTGTATAACAGGCGAATACAGCCGTGTATGCGAACTCCAGCACCCGAGACGCGTCCGATTGCGCTGACAATCGCCGGCAGCGACTCCGGCGGCGGCGCTGGCATCCAGGCCGATCTGGCGACGATGGCCGCCCACGGCGTCTTCGGCACGTCGGCAATTACGGCCGTCACCGCCCAGCACACCCGCGGCGTCGAGTCGTCGTTTGCACTGCCCACCGCGGAGGTCGAGGCTCAGATCGACGCCGTCACCGACGACTTTGCGGTCGGCGCTGCGAAGACAGGCATGCTCGCAACCACTGAGATTGTCGAAACCGTCGCCGGGCACGCCCGTGAGTTCGACTTCCCGCTGGTCGTCGACCCTGTCATGGTCGCAACGACCGGCGACCGGCTGCTCGAGCCCGCAGCCGAACGCGCCTACGAGAACTTACTCGGCGAAGCCACGCTCGCGACGCCGAACGCCGACGAAGCCGAAGTGCTGACTGGAATCGCCGTCGAGGACGCAGATAGCGCCCGCGAGGCCGGGAACGAACTGCTCGAAACTGACGTCGACGCCGCACTCATCAAGGGCGGCCACGTTCCCGGCGAGCAGGTACAGGACATCCTCGTTACCGCCGACGGAAGCCAAACGTTCGAACATCCGCGAATCGACACCGAAGCGACCCACGGCTCTGGGTGCTCGCTTGCGGCGGCACTCGCCGCCCGATTAGCAAACGGCGACCCGCTCGCAGACGCCGTCGCGGGCGCGACAGACTTCCTCGCCCGTGCAGTCCGGTACTACTACGATGTCGGCGAGGGTCCCGGCGCAGTCAACCACGCTGTCGACCTGCGAAACGCCGCCGCTCGCGAGGCGACTACCGAGGAGGTCGAAATTATCCTCGAGCGCGTCGTCACAGCCGACGTGAGCGCGTTGGTCCCTGAAGTCGGGATGAACATCGTCGGTGCGACGCCGTACGCCGAATCCGTCGACGAGACCGCCGCCGTCGAGGGACGCATCCACCGAACCCTGTCAGGCGTCCAGCCCACCCGCGGCGTCCGATTCGGGGCCTCGAGTCACGTCGCAGGCGTGCTCCTTGAGTTGCGCGAGTCGGTCCCTGACCTGCGATTCGCAGTCAACTGCCGCTTCGACGACGCGTTCGAGGAAGCACTCGAGACGCTCGAGTGGGACATCGCCGAGGCCGGAGAGGCCGACGCTCGAGACACAGCGCCAGCAGTCGTCCTCGAGGCAGGCGGCGACAGCACGGAGCCGATGGCGTACGTCGTCGCGACCGACCTGCAGACGCTCCTCGAGCGCGTGTTGAGACTCGATGAAACGGTCGAGGACGCCGAGCGGTCAACACGGTCGTGAGTGGACGACTCCTCGCGTACTCCGTCATGATCCGACGAGTTATTAGTACGTGACTAGATACCACGAGTTATGGTCGAGAACCCCTTTGACGTGGAGATCCGCGTTGGCGAAGTCCTCAAGGCGGAAGCGTTTCCCGAGGCCAACAAGCCGAAGATGACGAAACTCTGGATCGACCTCGGCGAGGACCACGGCGAGATTCAATCGGCGGCACAACTCGACGAACACTACGATGCAGCCGATATCGAGGGCAGACAGGTGCTGTGTGCGACGAATCTCGGCTCAGTGCGGATTGCGGGATTCAAATCTGAAGCGTTGACGGTCTGTGTACCGGGTGAGGAGGAGTATCCCGTGCTCGTCGAACCGGACACGGAGGTGCCACTCGGTGGCCTCCTGTTTTGAGCCCAGCGGCGTCTTCGGTCGGAACAGATAACAGTCACCACCAGTTCATAACCCGATCTCGCGGTACGTAACAAAACAGATAGTTTTTCTCATCAAACCGACCGACAGAACCTGTCCAGTAGCTGTGAGAAAAGAGGCAACAGCGAACGAGATGCGTGTCGTAGGCCGTTATCCGACTGATAACGACCGAATTAATCCACTGCCACGATTGTCGATAATTACACGGCAACAATACTTATGCCGGCGTTCGCCCGTTGTGTAGTCATGTCACTACAGGATGGGACTGGGCGCGAACGCTCGTCACGAGACGGCGTGACCACGGCACAGGAAATCACCCTCGAGCGTCGAGAGATCGAGCAGCTAAAGTCGTTCGTCGGGTTCGACCGCGAAGATGAACGCACCCTCGAGTCACTCGCAGGCGTTTTCGATCAAGTGAGCGACGACCTGTCGGCGGAGTACACAGACCACGTGCGAACGCAGGACGACGTCAACGAAGCCATCGCAAACGCGCCGATCACCGAGTCGCAGTTTCGCGCCGAGCAGCGCCGGTATTTGGAGGGCTTCGCAAGCGGCGACTACGACCGAGACTTCTTCGAACGACGCGTCTCTTCTGCCAGTATCGATCCGTTTCTGGATGCCGGACTCGACTCCTACGTCAGTTCCTTTAGCAGCTACTACGAGCGACTGCTTACCGAAATCGCTGCGGACGTAAAAGCCGAGTTCGGGGACGAAACCGCAGGAACCGATGCCGTTGACGACGCCGTCGAGGAAACCCTCGAGCGCTCGCTGTCTGTTCTGAAACTCGCGACGATGGACCAGCACCTCGCCATCGAGACCCGTGTTGACGTCTATATGGAACAACTCGAGGAGCATGCTGAACGCCGCGAGAGCGTTCGTGAGGATCTGACGGAGACGGTTGCCGACCTCGAGGGGTACGCCAATCAGATTAACGACGGCACGGCGGAGATCAACGAGGTCGCCCAGGAACAGTCGTCCTCAATGGCTGAAATTGCAAACGAATTATCCGATCTGAGCGCGACCGTCGAGGAGATCGCCTCGAACACCGAGGAAGTCAGTGCAACGACCGAACGGGCCGAAGACGTCGCGACGAAGACGACCGAAACGGCTAACGAGGCCATCTCGAAGATGGAGCGAGTCAACGGGGCCGCAGACGAGGTTACCGAAGACGTCGAAGACCTTCGTGAGGGCGTCCAGCGCATCGACGAAATCGTCGACGTGATCAACGACATCGCCGACCAGACCAACCTGCTCGCGCTGAACGCCTCAATCGAGGCCGCAACTGCGGGTGAAGCGGGCGACGGCTTTGCGGTCGTTGCAAATGAGGTCAAATCCCTGGCTGAGGAATCTCAGGAGGAGGCCGCGACGATCGAGCGAATGGTAAACCAGATCCAAGACGATACCGAAGACACAGTTGACAGCCTCGAGGAGGCAAACGAGGAAATCGAAGACGGCGTCGAACTGGTCGAAGAAACTGTCGAGAATCTCGGCGAGATCGAAGCAGCGATCGGCGAGTCCGCGACGGGGATCGACGAGGTCGCGGCGGCGACGGACGATCAGGCCGCAAGCACTGAGGAGGTCGCGGGGATGGCGGATGCGGTCATGGAGAACGCAGACGAAATCGCCACCGAGACGGAAGCGCTCGTCGAGGCGAACGAGAAGGCAAATGCACGAGTCGGAGATATCGTCACAGCTGTTGATCGGCTAACCGAAGTCGAACAAGAAGAGGGGCTCTGAGTAGACAGTAAGATCGACACGGCAGATAGCTAAGTAATGTCTGGCGTTGATTTCGAATTTGGTGTGCTAAACACAATCCGTATTAGCTACCAGTACAATTGTTCACATACAGTACAACAGCGACAACAATGGTTTTGGTGTTGTAGCCTGTATTTGGAAATATGAGTGTCCGAATCGAAGGGTTTGAAGGGCTTTCGGACCGTGTTGAGTCCATCGGAGGAGAGAACACAATCACAATGTCGGAGCTCTTCCGCCCTGATTTCATGCAGACGTACACGGACTACGATACCATCGAGGCGTTCTTTGATGAGAGTCCGTGGACAGTTGAATCACAAGCGGACTTCGAAACGATTCCGCAAGACGAGTTTGACATGTATGTCGATGAAAATACAGGCTTCAACTCATGGGAGATGATGTTGAAAGCAGCAGGGCGTGAATGGATCAGTCGGCAACTAAATATTAGCTAACGCTCCGATCCTGCTCTGGATCTTCGCCTGTGCACTCACTTTCTGGTTCGGGTTCTGTGTCCTCTTCTGTTCCTTCTGCTGGTTGCTGCTCGTGCTCTCGGTTAGGGACATGAAGATGAAAATCAATATCGTTGTTGTCTCCCTCGACGACAAACCCTGTTTCAGGGCCTGTTGTGTTGTGTGATTGTTTACCCCTACTGGCTGATATCAGAGTCATTGTAAGCGAAATTAGCGTTGCAATTCCAGTCACAAGTTGCCACACCGTCTCGAGTTGTGATGTGATATCCCCGACATTCGGTGATTCGACGATGATCGTAACCTCGAGTAGAAAGCTTCCGAGAAACAATCCAGACACGAAAACAGTGAGTATCGCTGCTTGAGCCGTCGTCAGTGGAACGTCAACTTCTGAAAGCCGGCTTCGAAAACTCATTCCTCGTCAGACTCGTCTAACTCGCTGGCGTCGAGGTCGTCCCCAAGCTGATCATCAACATAGCTGTTCCCCCACTTGTTGCGCGGTTCAATCCTGCGCTGGAAGTCTGCCAAGTCGTACATATCCAGGAATCAGACTGTCGAGTTATAAAATATTTATTATAAAACTATGCGAAATATGGTTTGTTATCTTTGTGACTCGGAAGAGAAGCTTCTACGTTCTTTTCTTGAGTGAGACAAATTTTTCTTTCATCTGAGTCTGTCTCTGATGGGGTATCAAGGACTATATGGACTAAACAGTAAGTTGGAGGTGGGAGACTACGAATCGGAGGCGGGAGACGGCAAACAACAATCCATCCTACCCGACCGCGAACCCGTAGCACTTTACCCATCGGAACACAGTCGGACTGGTATGACAGAGGCGACGGGTATCGTCGGGGAGTTTCTCTCGCTCAAAGCAGAGACCGACGCCGATATTCTGGCGATGCAGTGTGGCGACTTCTACGAATTCTTCGCTGATGACGCCGAACTCGTCGCCGACGAACTCGATCTCAAACTCTCGAAAAAATCCTCGCATGGCTCATCGTATCCCATGGCCGGCGTCCCGCTTGCGGATCTGACGCCCTATCTCAAAGCCCTGGTCGAACGCGGTTACCGCGTCGCCGTCGCCGACCAGTACGAAACCGACTCCGGCCACGCCCGCGAAATCGTCCGCGTCGTCACGCCCGGCACCCTCCTCGAGACGACGGATGCCGACGCCCAGTATCTGGCGGCGGTGGTCGACGGCGACGCGATCGGTGCCAACGACGGGACAGCATTCGGCCTCGCGTTCGCAGACGTGACCACCGGCCGATTCCTGGTCACCGACGCCGCAGACGCAGACGACGCACTGACCGAACTCTATCGATTCGATCCCGTCGAGGTGCTGCCGGGACCTGACGCCCGCGCGAACGACGAGTTGCTGAATACACTCCGCGAACGCACCGACGCGACGCTGACGCTGCACGACACCGAGGCGTTCGCCCCCAAACGCGCGGATCACGCCGTCGGCGATCACTTCGGTCGCGAAACGGTCGACCGCCTCGCGGTCGGTGAGGCCACAATCGCGGCCGCCGGCGCAATTCTCGAGTACGTCGACGAAACCGGTGCGGGCGTCCTCGCCTCGATGACCCGAATTCAGGCCCATCAGGGCGATGACCACGTCACGCTGGATGCGACGACCCAGCGCAATCTCGAACTCACGGAGACGATGCAAGGCGAGCGCGATGGCTCACTCTTTCAGACAATCGACCACACCGAAACCAGCGCCGGCGGCCGCCTCCTCAAAGAGTGGCTCCAGCGACCCCGGCGCTCACTCGAGGTCCTCGAGCGTCGCCAAGAGTCAGTCGCTGCGCTCTCTTCGGCCGCGCTCGCACGCGATGAAATACAGGACCAACTCGGAGAGGCGTACGATCTGGCGCGACTGGCATCGAAGGCAAGCCACGGCAGCGCGGACGCTCGAGACCTGCGCGCAGCGGCCGAGACACTCGGCGTCCTCCCCGCGCTCGCGGAGACGATTGCCTCGAGTCCGGACCTCGCGGAGTCGCCGCTTTCCGAGATCATCGATCGGCCGGATCGCGAGGCGGCCAGCGAGTTACGCGAAACACTCGAAGAGGCCATCACCGATGACCCGCCCTCGACGGTCACGCAGGGCGAACTCTTCCAGCGGGGCTACGATCCTGACCTCGATGCGGTAATCGACCAACACGAGGAAGTCAAGGAGTGGCTCGACAGCCTCGCCGACCGCGAAAAGCGCCAGTACAGCCTGAGTCACGTCACCGTCGACCGGAACAAGACCGACGGCTACTACATCCAGGTCGGCAAATCCGCCGCCGACGGCGTCCCCGACCACTACGAGCAGATCAAGACGCTCAAGAACTCGAAGCGATTCACGACCGACGAACTCGAGGACAAGGAGCGCGAAATCCTCCGACTCGAGGAACAACGCGGTGAACTCGAGTATGAACTGTTCGAAGAGTTGCGCGAGGAAGTCGCTTCCCGCGCCGAGTTACTGCAGGACGTTGGCCGAGCGCTTGCCACAATTGATGCGCTCTCGAGTCTTGCCTCCCACGCCGCGGAAAATCGCTGGACGAAGCCCGACCTGCACCGGGGCGACGAACTGCGACTCGAGCAGGGTCGCCACCCCGTCGTCGAGCAGACCACGGAGTTCGTCCCGAACGACGTGCAGATGGACGAGGATCGAGGTTTCCTCGTCGTCACCGGCCCCAACATGTCCGGCAAATCGACGTACATGCGCCAGGTCGCCGGCATCGTCCTGTTGGCCCAGATCGGTAGTTTCGTTCCCGCGAAAGAGGCCGAGATCGGCCTTGTAGACGGCATCTTCACCCGCGTTGGCGCACTGGACGAACTCGCACAGGGGCGCTCGACGTTTATGGTCGAGATGAGCGAACTCTCGAACATTCTGCACGCAGCGACCGAGGAGTCGCTCGTGATTCTTGACGAAGTAGGCCGTGGTACCGCAACGTACGACGGCATCTCGATTGCCTGGGCCGCGACGGAGTACCTGCACAACGAAGTGCAAGCGAAGACCCTCTTTGCCACTCACTACCACGAACTGACCGGCCTCGCCGACAGCCTCCCGCGGGTTGCCAACGTCCACGTCGCGGCCGACGAGCGCGACGGCGACGTGACCTTCCTGCGCACCGTCCGCGACGGTCCGACGGATCGCTCCTACGGGATTCACGTCGCCGACCTCGCGGGCGTCCCCGACCCCGTCGTCGAACGTTCGAGAGACGTCCTCGAGCGCCTGCGCGAAGAGAAAGCCATCGAAGCGAAAGGCGGTGGCTCGAGCGAGCCGGTACAGGCGGTGTTCGACCTTGGCAGCGGACAGTTCAGCGGTGCAGCAAGCGCAGACGGTGGCCAGTCGGCGGGCGAATCCGAAACCGACGGCGACGATGCAGAGACAATCGACCCCGAAGCGAAGGCCGTCCTCGAAGATCTCGAGACGCTCGAGGTGAACACGACGCCGCCAATCGAGTTGGTCTCGAAGGTCCAGAAACTCCAGCAGCGACTCGAGGACGGAGACAACTGAGCCGCGCGTATTTTTTGTCTCGCTCCCGAACGACCAGCTATGACCGACTGGGCAACGCTGTTCGAACGGGCCGCAGGGTACGACATCGACCGCGAGCGGATTCTCGCGACGGCCGACGACCTCGAGGGTGAGCGTGAAACCGACGAACAGGAGGAAACCGATGGCTGAACGAGAAGTGGACCAACCGAATCCCGCCCGCGTAGTGGCCGATGCAGCGGTGCTCGCCGAAGACCTGTTCATCGACGGCGACGCCCGCAAAGCCCTCGATCACGTCCGCCGACACGACTGGGTCGAACTTGTGGCGAGCGATCACCTGCTCGAGCGCACGGAGCGACTCGTAACGGCGCTCGCAGACGCTGACCTCGCGGCTGCGCATCGGGAGCGACTCGAGGCCGAGCGCGTTGCGGTCGAGCACCCGCCGGAGGACCACCCGGCGCTGGCGTCGGCCTACCGCGGCGAGGCGGCGCATTTGCTCAGCAACGACGACGGGCTTGGGTCGGCGAAGGCGGGTCTGTCGATGCAACCGCATCTCTCGGTGAGCGTCCGCCCGCCGGATGCGTTCTCGCTGCTGTTCGATTCTGAAAGTTTGTACAAGGCGGTCGAAGGCGGCGAGTATCCGGGGCCGGACCGCGACCCACGAGCCTAAGGGTGACCGATTCGTTCAGGCTGGTTTTTTGGCGTCGATGCGCGCGGAGACAATCGGCAAGTCCTCGGTCCACTCGCCTTCGACCGTAATCGAACCATCGACAAATCCAGCGGCTGCGAGCCAGCGCTCGAGTTCGTCAATCGTTGCTGCACCGCCAACGCAAGCGTCGATTTTCTCGGGGTCGTCTCGAACCGCTGGGGGCAACGGCTCTGTTGCAACGAGGTCAGAAATCGCCAGCTTCCCGCCAGGACGAAGGACTCTGAAGGCCTCCCTGAATACCTGTGGCTTCGCCGACGAGAGGTTGACAACGCAGTTCGAGAGGATGACGTCGATAGTCTCGTCGGCCACCGGCAGGTGCTCAATCTCACCGAGACGAAACTCGACGTGGTCAAACTCGCTCTCTCGAGCGTTCTCACGGGCTCGGTCAATCATTTCGGGTGTCATGTCGACGCCGATTATCTGGCCCTCGGGGCCGACTTCCTGTGCCGCGAGGAAGCAGTCGAACCCGCCACCAGAACCGAGGTCGAGGACGGACTCTCCCTCCTCGAGCGCAGCCACTGCGACCGGGTTACCGCAGCCGAGTCCAAGGTTCGACCCGTCGGGTGCTTCCTCGAGGTCGTCGCCGTCGTAACCGAGTGCCAGAGAACGAGATTCGTCGGCGACGGGGTTCGCGTTTGTGCTTTCGTCTCCGACCGTTTCGTTTTCGGATGCCGTCGAACACGAGTGATCGTCTGGTGCGTCTGTCTCACAGCAGCCCTCGCCAGTCGACGCGAGGCTGGCGTATGTTTCGCGGACACTTGCACGCCGATCCGTTGAGTCGTCGTTTGTGGATAAATATGTCATAAATATTGTATGTGTCGGTTACGAATCGGTCGGGACATCGACAGCGACTGCGATATCGAGGAGTTCGAAGACCGCTGTATCAGCGACTCGGTAGTACGTCCACTTGCCTTTCTTGCGAGTCTTGACGAGTCCGACTTCTCGAAGCGTTCGAAGATGCGTTGCGACCGTCGACTGGGGTGCCTCGAGGACGACCTGTAACTCACAGGCACAGAGTTCACCGTCCCGAAGCGCCTCAAGCAGTCGAACGCGATGCTCGTTCGCGAGCGCGCCGAAAACGGTCGCCTGCGTCCCAACTGCGTCATCAGCCGGGCGTCGTTCTGCAAGGCCCGCGATTGGGTCCGAATCGGCCTCGTCGTACAATTGCTCGAGGGTTTGGCACGCATCCTCGAGCGTGTCGGGCATGTTAGTGTCCTTCGTCATATTTGGATTTCCAGATTTGATTGGTAGCCAGCAGTGACTTCATTGGGCTGTATATCGACGGCTTGTCGATAGCTGGTCTCGGATTAGCCTATACATTGATACACCGACGTGATCGTAACAAATCTAGTATCGAGTTTTCACGATATAAGTATTTCGCAGAGGCAGATGAGGGGCGCTCAAAACGTGATACGATGGTCTAACGGAGCAAGAGACGCTGACCAATCGACAATGTCCGATGCGAGGTACTTAGTCCTGCGTCGCGAGCCACTCCGAAAAGTCGGCGAGTGCGCGCCCGCGGTGTGAAATCGCGTTCTTTTCTTCGGTGCTCATCTCGGCGAACGTCTGGCCGTTGTACTCGAAAATCGGATCGTAGCCGAACCCACCCTCACCGCGCGGAGCGACGATTGTCCCGCTAACGCGCCCTTCGAACGTCTCCGTTCGGTCCGCATCCGCAAAGGCGAGCACCGTTTTGAAGTGTGCGCGGTTGGTCTCCTCTTCGCGGACCAGTTGCCACAGGCGCTCGAGGCCGACTGTGTCCTCGACGTAGGCCGAGTACGGCCCTGGGAATCCCTCGAGTGCGTCGATGAACAGGCCGGCATCACCGACGAGGACGGGTTCCGTATCGCCCAGTTCCTCGTAGGCTTCGCGCGCGCCGTGGGCGGCGATTTCCACGAGCGAGTTGCTCTGGATTTCGGTGTAGTCGTACTCGATCTGGGTGACAGCGGCGATCCCCTCGAGGTACGTTTCGGCCTCGCGTGCTTTGCCTTCATTGCCGGTGACGAACCGAACGAACATGCTCGAGAGGGCGCACGCCGGGCGAATATAGCCGTCGGTTGGTCCTCGCGAGAGGAGCTCAGCGCCGAAGGCGTCGTTGCACCGCACGACAGACGACGGTGAACACCAGCGTATTCGTCGCGAGACTCGAGCACAGCAGGAACAGGTTACGCCGTTCGGTCCACTCGATTCGCTCCGATTCGCTGGTAGCCAAGAGGGCGACGAGTTGCGAAACGATCGTGCCGGTCCAACCGACGAGCGCAAGCGCGGCTAGGGTGAGTCTGAATTGGGTCACACGTACCGATACTGGACAAACCAATATAACAGTAAGTAGCACAGTCGTATCGAAAGGTAGTTACCATCCGAAATATGTGATACAGAATGAATGAATCGGCGACGATTCCTCGCAGGAAGTGGTACGTACTCAACCCTGATGTTGGCCGGGTGTGTTGAGGAATTCGTGAGGAGCAGAGACGAAGCGATTGATCGAAGCGAAAATCCGGATTCGATCGTACGCGGAACGGAGCCGCAGTTGTCGCCGGGCGAAGAAGCGACGCTCACAATTGACGCAACGGATGTCTCACGGATTTCGTTTGAAATGGCTCGGAGCTTTGGTGGCATCCACTATTCGTTCAATCCTCAAGAGTTCTCGCCGCCGCCGGACGAACGAGACTTCTCGTTTTCGCCGACGTGGTACTGGTCAACACCCGAGTCAGTGACAGTAGAAATCGACGTTCAGGTCAGCCACGATGCAGCGCCTGGTGAGTATCAGTATTCAATTGAAGCACAGGAGGCAGACAGTGCTGATCCAGTAACAGAAGACTTTCACATTACAATTCTGGAAGACTGATCCGGTACTATTGAAACGGCCGCGAACTCCTGACTCAAGCCACGGGAGGACGACGAATTCGCCGCGACAGCCGATTCTTTCACCCGTGAAGTAATGGTTCATCGTATGAGTACGACAGAGCGCGTCCGACTCGGCGCCGTCGGACTCGGATTCATGGGCCACGCACACGCCACGAACCCCGAACAGTTCGGTCACGAGGTCGTCGCGGGTGCGGACGTCGTCGACGAAACTCGCGAGGAGTTCGCAGCGATGTACGACGCGGAGGACCTCGACGCGGTCGCCGTCTCCACCCGAACGCCTTCCACGAGGAGAGCGTCGTCGCCGCCTTAGAGCGGGGCTACGATGTCTTCTGCGAGAAGCCACTGGCGAACGGCCTCGAGTTGTAATAACGGAACGTAATTACCGCTCGGAAATTATTGACGTTCTAGCATGAATCGTCGACAGTTTCTCGCCGGGAGTACTGCGAGTGCGCTATTGATGGTACCCGGGTGTAGTCACAGACTCATCGAGAACACCGGCGGAACGGACAGTGAAACCTCCAACGCGGACTCGAGCATCCAGGGAGCCGAACCACAGTTGACACCGGGTGAGGAAGCAACGCTCACGCTCACCGCAACAGATGTCTCGAGTCTGACGTTCAATCTGCCAGACAGCATCGCCGGGATCAACTATTCGTTCAATCCCGATGGGATCTCACCGACTCCGGACAATATAGACTACTCGTATCCTCCCGGGTGGTCCTGGGAGAACCCAACGTCTGTCGACCTCGAAATCCCTATTTCGGTCAGCCACGATGCTACTCCCGGCGAGTACCAGTATTCGCTCGAGAAAGAACAGACGGACGACGACGAACCAGTAACAGAGACGTTCCAGATTACGATTCTCGATGACGCGTAGCCGCTGAACACACTCGCAGATACCGCCTCGAGTGTTCGCCGCGACACCTACTACTTTGAGGAGTGATGTACTCGTTCCTCGTATGGCTACACAGACGGAGACTGTCAGGCTTGGTGTCGTTGGCCTCGGATTTATGGGGCAAACTCACGCGACGAATGCGACGGATCTCGGCCACGAAGTCGTCGCGGGTGCGGACGTCGTCCCCGAAACACGCGAGGAGTTCGCCCAGTCCTTCGGCGCGACGACCTACGAGGACGTTGCGGCGATGTACGACGAGGAAGCCCTCGACGCGGTCGCCGTCTCCACACCAAACGCGTTCCACGAGGATGCCGTCGTCGCCGCCCTCGAGCGAGGCTACGACGTGCTCTGTGAGAAGCCACTCGCAAACGACCTCGCGAGCGCCGAACGGATCGCTGCGGCGGCCGCGGACTCGGATGGCTTCTGCATGGTGAACTTCCACAACCGCATCTCGACCGCGACGGAAGTGTTCAAAGACTACCAGCGGGAGGGCCACTTCGGCGAGATTACCCACGTCGACGCGAACTACGTCCGCCGCCGAGGAATCCCCGGTGTCGGCTCGTGGTTCACCGAAAAAGCGCTCTCCGGCGGCGGCGCGGTCGTCGATATCGGCGTCCACGCCATCGACTTCGCGCTCTATCTCATGGACTACCCCGACGTCGAGGACGTCTTCGCAGTCACCCGAACCGAATTCGGCCACCGCGAGGACTACGTCGACCCCGGTGACTGGTACGACGAAACCGAGGACGCCGTCTTCGACGTCGAGGACTCCGCCACCGCGATGATCCGGTGTGCCGACGACCGAACGATTTCGCTCGAGGTCACCTGGGCGGCCAACCAGCCCGGAACACAGGAGTTCGTTGCGCGCGGCACCGAGGCTGGCGCGACACTCGATCTCGGTGGCGAGGAGTTGACGATGTTCCAGAGCGGAACCCAGGGCACTGACCATACGCTCGATGTGACGCTCAGCGACGGTGCAATTGACCGCACCGGGTGGGAGGGCAGCGACGAGCGCTTCCTCGAGGCCGTCGCGGCGGGCGAGGCTCCTGAACTGAACACCGTCGATCAGGGCCTGACTGTCCAGCGCGTCATCGATGCGATCTATCGCTCCGCCGAAGCAGGCACGTCAGTATCTGTCGAATAACTATCGAAAAGCAAAGATAGATTGCCTTAGCGCTGTGAATCGCGCAGAATCAGCGGGCCAATCGCGAGCGTCCGTTTCGCAGCTGTTGCGACCCGCATGATGTAGGTCGTCAGGAGGAAGAAGGGGATAAGCGTGAACGTAAACGTCACGGCGACGAGCCAGAGCAGAACCTCGACGCCGAGGATTGTGCCGGTAATCGTCGTCGTGTCGACGAACGTCATCATCATCCCGGAAACGAGCAGCGCAGGAATCGCCGCATAGAGAATGTACCGGGAGAGGTTGATGAGTTCCCACTGGAAGTACAGCGTCTTGATGTGCTCGCGTGCGGGGCCGAACATGGCGAACGACGAGCGCAGATCGTCGAGTGCCTCGTCCTGTTCTTCATCAATTACGTCGCCGTAATCGGCTTTGAGCCGCTCGATCTGGAAAATCTTCCACGAATAGTTGTAGTCCATCGACGCATAGACCACGTCGAACGTCCCGAACGACGCACCGTCTAATTCCTCGCGGACGGTCTCAGCGTTGCCCACGATGCTGTCGACGAACTCGTTGACCTCGTCTTTGAGATCGTCGTTATCGGTGCGTTCGATTTCATCCTCGAGTGCTTCGGCTCGCACCTGTGTCGCATCGACGATTTCGCGCAGAAACGCGGAGGGATCAGCTGGCGCTGGTTTGTCGGTCAACTCCTGAATGTACGATCGAAAGTCGAGTGTCTCACTCATTCGGGTTCGTTGCTCACCGAGCGGGCCGTTTTCCTGCGAGATGATGAGCTGGCTGATGGTGACGACCAGTGTGACACCGGTGATCAGCGAGCCGATCATCTGGGCGTACAGCGACTCGATAACGTTTCGGTCCTGCAACAGACCCGAGAGCGTCGGATCGAGTAGGGCTCCGAGCATGAACAGGACGAAAAACGAGAGCGCGAGGACGCCCGTGACGAGCAGGCGGTTCGCACCAACGAGCACCCATAGTTTGGCCCGGCTCTCGTCGGCTCGCTCGCGCATCGTGTCTTCGGTCGAGACCTGATCGTCGCTCTCACTCATCGCTGTCACCGCTTTTCGGCCGCTTAAAGACGAGATACTTTGTCCCGCCACCGGTGTACTCTATCGTCGTCACCAGTTCCCAGCCGTCCGCTCCGAGGTCGTTCAACTGCGTCGTCGGATCTTTCGCCTCCTCCATCGTCGCCTCACGAGGCGGACGAAGCGTCCGGTACTCCCAGATCGTCTGGCGAGATGTCTCCATACCGGTCCTATCACGAATCCGTAAAAAAGCGTTCGCGTTGCCTGTGAACGACTGCGACTCGAGTCAGTTCCGAGCTATGGCCCGCTCGAGTCGGTGCCAGTCTTACTCGTCGTCGACGATGACTTCGACTGGCTCGTCTTCGGTTTCGGTCTCCGCAGCGCTGGCCGAACTCTGTTCTTGCTGCCAGAGGAGGATACCGGCAACGGCGAGGACGATCCACGAGCGCCAGTTTGCCAGATTCAGCGTGTAGCCGATGCCGAACGGTTTTTCGACGAGCATGCCCTCGCCGGGTTCCCAGTGGGCCGAGAGCATGCGGCTGATGCTTGGGCGTTCGAAATTATACGGCACACCGAGGATCTCACCGGAAGTCGGTTTCTCTGCCATGTGCGCCGATACGTCCTCCCCTCCCAAGAGTATTGTGTGCTCGTCTCGACGGACGAGAGCCAGTTGGCCGATACGTAAACAAGGCTCGACGACCGACGAGTAGCCGCCGGGTAGGGTACCTACGGCTCCGCGACGTACCGACCCCGACCCTCAACGTCTGTGAGGCGCTCGAGGACGCGTTCCTCGCCGACCTCGAGATACCCCTCGCGAACCGCCTCGCGCAGGGGGTCGGGGTCGGCCGCGGTGCCGACGAGACTTTGATCGAAGACGTGCAGGTCCATAGCGTAGTCCTCGACGTGATCGGTGTGGTAGCCGAGGCCAAAGTCGATGAGATAGGTACGTTCGCCATTGTGCTCACGGACATCGTCCGTTCGCTCGTTCGGCGGCGCTACGCGCCGCCCCACCCTGACATTGCGCGTCGTCGGATCGCCATGCACGAAACCGGCGGTGTGGAGGCGAGCGAGGTGTCGCCCGACATCACGGACGGTGGCGGGCGTCAACTGCTCGCGGAGGTCACACTCGCCGACGTACTCGAGTTCCAGTCTGGCGTCCGTCGCATCCACATCCGAGAGCACCGGCGTTGGCACGCCCTCGCGACGGGCGAGTGAGGTGAGTCTGGCCTCGAGTCGGGTTCGCTCGGTTCGCAGGCGCTCGTCGAGTTGCGGGTGACGGTAGGTTTTAGCACGGCGACGCTTCGTGACGCGGCCGGTGTCTGGCTCGAGGGCGACGAGTGCTTCGGCACCGCGGACCTGCTGGTCGCCGTCGCTCGCGCTGCGACCGAGCGTGACGCCCGACTCATCGTCTCTCCAGGTTACCGGCACCTGATCCGGCCGGAAGTTCGGATCGACACGCGAGTCCTCGAGTGCGAGCGTATCGCCTGCGTCGTACATTTTTGCGCCGAGAACGGCGATCATACCCGCGTTATCGCGCAGGAATCGGGGTTCGGGCGCGTGAAAGTCGGCACCCCGTTGGTCGCACATCTCCTCGAGCATCTCTCGGAGTCGGCCGTTCTGGCCGACGCCGCCGCCGAGGACGAGTTCGTCGCTGCCGGTCAGCGAAAGCGCGCGCTCGGAGACTTCGGTGAGCATGCTGAAGATTGTCTCCTGCAAGGAGTAGCAGATGTCCTCGACTGCAGTCCCATCGTCATACTGCTGCTTCGCCGCGCTCATGATGCCCGAAAATGAGAAGTCCATCCCTTTGACGACGTACGGAAGGTCGACGTACTCGCCGTCTTTCGCGGCCGCTTCGACTTTCGGGCCGCCGGGGTGGGACCAGCCGACATGGCGCGTGAACTTATCAATCGAGTTGCCGACGCCGGTGTCCATCGTCTCGCCGAGCACCTGATATCGGCCGTTTCGGTAGGCCAACAGATGGGCGTTCGCTCCACTCGCGTTCAGACAGACGGGTGAGTCGAATCCCGACGTATGGCGACCGATCTCGAGGTGGGCGACCATGTGATTGACCCCGACGAGGGGGACCTCGAGCGCCTGAGAGAGTGCTCGAGCAGCCGTCCCGACGATGCGCAGGCATGGCCCAAGTCCGGGGCCGCGCGAGAAGGCAACGCAGTCGACGGGGGACTCATCGGCGGGTCGATTGGTAGTATCGCGGGCGTGCTCGAGGGCGGATTCGACGACCTGTGGAATCGCCTCGTGCATGTGCTCGGCGGCCTCGCGTGGATGGATGCCGCCGCTTTCGGGTTGATAGGCGTCGCTCTCGATGAATACGTCGTCGCTTTCGGCATCGGAGACGGCTGCGCTGGCTGCCCAGGCCGTTCCTTCGATACCGAGAACGCGGGTGTCAGAACTCACAGTGTATGAATTGTGTATTGAACAGTGAGAGAACGAGCGAACGAGGCGCGTTACAACGGGAGCAAACAGGATTGTTCACGTCGTCCCGTCGGGACCTCTCGCTGCGCTCGAGTCGGCGTTATTCCCACTCGGTGTAGCTGCACTTCCCGCAGTGTTTGCGGTCGCCGTGGTCGGCGAGGTAGGAGTCACCGCAACGTGGGCACTGTTCGCGGTCGGTGCTTCCATCGTCGTTGTAGAGTTCGTGGCGTGCCATCTTAGGCTTCCTCCGCTTCGGCGTCTGCGTCTGCGTCGTCGGCAGCACCGATCTTGTTTCGCTCGAGCATGTGGTCTTGCTCGACGTCGCGGGCGTGGTCTGCGGTGTCGTAGACCTTGGCCTGGCCGACGGTTTTGCGCATGCCGAATTTGGTCTTGAGGCTGCGGATGACGACTTCGTCAGCGTTCTTGTTCAGCTTCGCTGCGAGGCTGTCTCGGACCTGCAGACGCTCTGGGGTGGCGTCCTCGTGGGTTAGTTCGAAGGTAACGTCCGTTCGATGCAACATGGGGTTCTCCGATTCGGAAACGATGTCGACGTCCATGATATCACTCAGTTACTCTACTATCCCCCTGTAGCGCCTAAAAGGATTTCGAACCGGTCACCGTCGTCTCGAGTCCGTGCTGGCTCACGAAGTCACTAGCAAAGGCGGATACATCAATCGAAAAACATACACCACCGATTGCGAAACTGATTGTCATGCCCTCCAGACGACAGGTTATCGCCAGCGGTGGCCTCTCGCTCGTGGCGATTGCAGGCGGCGCTCGAGCAGTCGACGGGCCGATATCGATTGCGGCTGGCTCCGACTTCGACTGGCCGATGGCGCGATTCGACGCCGCCGGAACCGCAACTAATCCCGACGCCTCGGGACCCGTCGAGGGCCCCCAAGTCAAGTGGGAGCGAGACCTCGACGCGAGCGTCAAGGGGCCGGCACCGGCGACGCTGGTCGGCGACACGCTGTTCGTCGTCGGCCGCAGTTCGATCGCCGCGCTCGACCGAGAGACCGGCCGCGTCCGCTTCGAACGCGACGGCTACTCCTATCTCTCGGCGCCGACGGTCGCCGAGGCGAGCGCCTACCGTACGCCGACGCTGGCGATTACCGGTAACGAGGGGGTCTACGGGTTGAGTGCGGGCGGTGGCTACGGCGCGGGAGAATTCAACGTCGGACTCCAGCGGTGGCACGCACCCGGTTCGCCGCCGCCGATTCGAACCAGCGCCAATCCCCACGAACCCTCGCCCGTCGCGGCCGACGGAACGATCTACGCCGCGATTCCCGACTCGAACCGGATCGTCGCGCTCGACTCGAGCAGCGGCCGCCTCGAGTGGGAGTACGCGACCAACGAGCGATCGGGCGGCGTGAACCGGCCGGCGGTCCGCGACGGAACTGTCTACGTTACGACCCGACCGGACCACGTCGCGGCACTCGACGCCGCGACCGGCGACATCCGCTGGACGACGCTCGTCGAGCCGCTCGAGCCCGAGCGAGAACACGACTACCGTCAGTGCAACCCACCGACGGCGACAGAACGGGGACTCGTCGTTCCGAGCCGTCGCGCGGTTACGCTGCTCGATCCCGACGACGGCTCGATCGAGTGGGAGTACGTCCACGACGGCGCGGCGAGCGACGGGAGCGTCGCGGTCGCCGATGGGACCGTCTACGCGACAGACGGCGAGGACGAACTCCACGCGATCGACATCGAGACCGGGGAGCAACGGTGGACGGCCGAGTACGCCCACGACGTCCATCCGGTGGTCGCCGACGGCGTCGTCTACCTCACCTACTTCTGGCTGTACGATCTCGTCGCGATCGATGCCGAGTCGGGCGAGCGCCGGTGGACGTACGAACTCGAAGCCGGGCCGTCTCAGCCGATCGTTGGCGACGGCGTCCTCTACGTCGTCGCCCACAACCGCATCGTCGCGTTGGAGGAGGGACAATGACGGCGAGACGTTCGCCGTCGGAATCCAGGCAGGGGCGCGACAGCCACCGTACACGCGGGATCGTTTCGCGATCCCTGGCACGCCTCCGTCGCGATCCGTTCCTGCTGGTTCCGTTCGCGCTCGCGGGCGTCGTCCTCGCGATCCTCGATTTCCTCCACCGGGGCGATCCAGTCCCGGCCATCGAGCACGGCGGACTCGGCGAGCACACGGTCAATGTCGAGTACGCCGGCTACCCGACCGGTCTCCGTCAGGCGACCGTCCCGCTCGAGTCGCTGCTCGGTCTCGAACTCCCCTACCTCCTCTGGGGTGGCGGGCTGTACGTGCTCGGACTGCTTGCCGTCACCGTCGCGGGAGCCGTCACGATCCGGCGCGCGCTGACCGGCGAGACGAGCATCGATATCGACGCCGTCACCTCGCTGTTCGGCTTCGTTGTCGCGATGGATCTCCTCCAGCGCGCTCTCGGCTCGGTCGACCTCCTGCAGGGAATGGGACTACTTCTCGGAATCCCTGTCCTCGTGCTGTACTTCTACGTTATGGTCCGGCTGTTCGTCACCCCCGGGTTGCTCGTCGCGGGCTGGGGACCCCGAGCCGCGATCCGTGGGAGCGACCGACTGACGACGGGGGCGGGCTGGTCGATTGCCGGCGTCGTCGTCCTGCTCGGCGTCGCGGCGTGGCTGCTCGGGAGCGTCCCTGCTATCGGGGCGTTTCCGAGCACTGCCGTCGTCGCTCCGATCCACGCTGTCGCCATTGTCTCCGTCCTCGAACGCAAGAACGTCGCCGGCACCCTCGCTGGCTCGGATCGATCCGACGGCGGTTAATCGTCAATCACTGCCAATCCGCGGGGCGTCTGGCTCTCGAGGGCGTCCGCCCAGTCAATGTTGACCGGTGACCAGCGGTCGCCGAAATCATCAGTGACGAATAGACCCTGATTGTTGACGCCATAGACGACGCTTCCGGACTCGGCGGCAGCCTCAGAATCAGCCGCTGTGGCTGGCGCGTCGAACACCGTCCGGACGACGCCATTACCCATCGGAATCCCGCGGTCATCGAGTCGAATCCACTCCTCGTCATCCTCGCGCCGATAGACGTACGACTCCGCGGTTTCGGCCGTGTGCGCACTCGAGGCCCCGCTTGCACTCGAGAGGAGCACCCGCTCCGGATCGGCGGGGTTTGGGACGACACTCCAGCAGTAGGTGTGCTCGAGGCCCTGCTGTGGCTGTCGCCAGCGCTCGCCGCCGTCGTCGCTTTCAGCGTAGCCATCGCCCGCCGCCGAGTAGACGCGTCCCTCGCGGTCGGGGTGGGTCGACAGACTGTGATTGTCGCGACGCGACCCCTCGGGGCGTTCGTGCCACGTCTCGCCGCCGTCCGTGCTGTAGACGAACGCGCCAGCCTCGACGCCGACGTACAGCCGGTCGGGATCGAACGGGTCCACCTCGAGCCAGCGAACGTGGTGGGTGTGCGGGCGCGGCGGGAAGTACCACTCCGATTCGGAGGGAAGGTCGATCAGTCCCTCGAGGTGGCTCCAGGAGTCACCGCCGTCCGTGCTGCGGTAGATGCGACTGGGTTCGGTTCCCGCGTAGAGCACATCGGGGTCGTGCGGGCTAATCGCGAGCGACATCACGGTCTCGCTGACGAAGTCGGTCTCGAGGCGTTCGAACGTCTCGCCGCCGTCAGTACTGCGAAAGAGTCCGTCTTCGAACGTCCCAACAAATACCCGCTCGGGCGCACCGGGCGAGACGGCAACGCACTCGAGGTTGTGACCCTCGAGTCGCGTCTCGGTCGTCCAGTCGGTCGGTACGGCTCCGGGCCCACGACAGACGAGCAATCGGTCTCGGAGTGCAGCGTGAACACGCATCATACCCAGCTACGGGCTACTCGTACAAAGACAGTTGGTTGTCACGTGCTACGAGTGCGAGAAAACGGGCTTCGAACGCGCTACCGCGAAATCGATTTCGAGCCGTCTTTGACGACCGATTCGACCTCTTCGGCAGTGAGCAGCGCAACGTCACCCGGAATCGTCCGTTTCAACGCGGCAGCAGCGGAGGCGTAGTCGAGTGCGGTCGGCACGTCATCGCCCTCGAGTCGGCGGGCAATGAACGTCCCCGTGAACGCGTCGCCGGTGCCAATCGGCGAGACGGTGTCCGTTTCGTAGACCTCCTGCTCGTGGACAACGTTGTCGTGCCAGCCGATTGCGCCCTCCGAGCCGCGGGTGACGATGACGGTCTCAAAGTCATACTGCGAGCCGAGGTTGTGTGCGATCTGACGTGGGTCGCCCTCGAGCCCGAGGACGTTCTGGGCGTCTCGAGCGGCGATGACGAGCACGTCGATGCCTGGGAAAAACTGGGTCAGCGTCTCCGTTGCCTCCTTGGGCGACCAGAGTTTGGCGCGGTAGTTGAAATCGAAGGCCGTCGTCGTGCCGCCCTCTTTGGCTGCTTTCAGGAGGTTCATCGTCGTCTCGGCCAGCGTCGGCGAGAGCGCAGGCGTGATTCCCGTCGTGAAAAAGACTGTCGCGTCACGAATCAGATCGAGGTTCAGTTCGCGCGCCTCTGCCGTCGTAATAGCGGCGTCTTCCCGGTCGTAGATGACGTTCGTGCCGCGTGGCTCGCCAGCCTGTTCCATGTAGTAGGTCCCCTGCCGACCGCGATGGCACCACGAGACATCGGTTTCGATGCCGTACTGGCGGAGTTTACCCACGACCTGTCGCCCGAGCGGGTTCTCCGGCACTTTCGACATCCAGGTCGCCGGCGTTCCGAGTCGCTGGGCTGCGATTGCGACGTTGCTCTCGGCACCGCCGACGTGAACTTCGAACTCCTCTGCATCCTCGAGGCGCTCGTCTTTCCCCGGCGAAAACCGCAGCATCGTCTCTCCGAACGAGACAAGCTCACTCACGGCACATCCCTCCGATGCTGAATCGGTCGGTCATATCCCGATACACGAACGGGTGTGGTATAAGTCGTACCGGTCTCGTTGGAATTACCCGGTTTTGACTCGAGAAATAGTCTCGCTCAAGCGCGCGTTGTCCGCTCGTCTCATACGGTTTACTGTCCGTCAGTTCCGGTGTAACCGCGACCGGGCGGCGGTTGCACCGGTAATCGGTACAGCAATCCGTCTCACTCACAGATCGAGTGACGGCGCTGCGGTCACGACCAGTTCCTCGCCTCGGTCTTCGAACTCGAGGGCAACGTCGAACGTCTCGAGTAACTCCCGACTGGCTCGCACGTGATCAGTTACGGCCGGAATCCGAACACGTCCGCCCGCGAGCGCGAGGAAGACGAGCAACTGGTCGCCCAGGTGTTGGTCGACTGCCGCCTCGCGCTCGAGGAACCGATTCGCCTCGTCGGCAGCAGTCTCACCGATGCGTTCGGCTGGAACGCCGCGCTCACCAAGCGCAGCAAATCCCGCGACGCCAGTCCCGTAATCGAGTCGAATGACGAGTGCCGATCCGGGTGATGGACTCGGCGCGGTTGTTTCGTGGCGCTCGAGAGCGGGCGCGTCCTCGCCGAGTTCGAGCCGCGCGAGTGCACCCTCGAGTTGGCGATGTGCCACGTCTCGGTCGGCCAGCGATTCGGATTCAGTCGAATAGAGTTGCACGATCTCGAGTGGACCGCGTCGCTCGAGGTCAAGTGACTCGAGTTGTGCGGGGCCGAGATGGAGCGTTGCCTGCCCGCCGCCGTTCGGATAGAAGCCCCGGCGGTCGACCTCACAGGCTGCGACGAGGCCGAATCGCCGAAGGAGTGGCAATTTGATTTCGCGAAAGTAGTCGAGCGGTGGCGACCACTCGACGTCCGTCCCACCGGTGGCTGTCACCCGCAGCGGTGACTCGAGGATCGGTGCGAGTGGAAGCAACGCGTCGAACAGCAGGGTAACACTCCCCGCAGTGTTGATATCGACCTCGTACTGGCCGCCCTCGAGTCGAGGCGAGCCGTCGGGGCCAGTGCTCGAGGGAGTCGGATCGAACCTCACCGTCTCTGCGCCGAGTTCCGCACCGTCGATTTCGGCGTCACAGACCGCAGCCATAGTCTCGAGAACGGCCAGATGCTGATGGCGAAGACCCGGTTTTGGCCGGTCACCGCGGACGTTCTCGATCCGAATCGACTCGTTTCGCAAGACTGCGAGGCCGAGCGCCGTCCGGAGGAACTGCCCGCCAGCGTCCGCACCGTCGAGGACGTGGGTCGGCTCGCGTGTACTCGTCATAGGAGTTCGTACGGACTCGAGGCCCCTACCGGTATCGGGATGCACTCGAGTCAATCGCTCGTTCTGCTCGTGTGTCCAGCCACGCAATGGGCGTCTACGGATGTAAATACAGCTTAGGAAATGGTAGACGTCCAACATTATGGCCATCTGCCCCTTACAATGAGGTGACTCGAAACCGCAGCCTATGGCACTTGATCGGCTAGTGGCGTGCTACTCGAGTGAAGGGCAGATTGAGAGCGAGAGCGGACGAAATAGCACCACAGCCGACCGATATTGCAGCAATCTCTGGTTTTCAATAGGACATATTCGATGAAACTGGACGAAGAGTCAGTTCTCATCTCGGATTGGAGTGTGAAAGCTCCATTACAGCTTATCATCGGTGTCAACCCATGGCTGATACGGTTCGTTGTAGTTCGGTACCAGTGATCACTCTAACCACGTGGTGGTCGTCTAACACGTTACAACGAGCTGTACGACGCGGGGTGAGTGTCACCCAGATTACTATGAGAGATGAGAGCACTTCCAGTCACCGACGTCACATCCTCCGAACAGCCGGCGTAGTCAGTCTCGGCGCAATTGGAATCTCCGGTACTGCGGCTGCCGGTCGTCAACAGGATGGAAAGGCAAAGGGCGAACCCGAGGACAAACCGAAACAGAAGCAGAAAAAAGACGAGCCGAAGGCTGAACCCGAAGGCAAGCCCAAGCAACAGGAGAAACCGAAAAAGGACGAGCCAAAGGCCGAACCCGAAGGTAAGCCAAAACGGACGCAGAAGAAAAAAGATGAGCCGAAGGCTGAACCTGAAGGGAAACCGAAACGGAAGGAGAAACGGAAAAAGGGCGAACCGAAGGCCGAACCCGAAGACAAGCCAACGCGGAAAAAGAAACGCAAAAAGGACGACACAGCCTGTCCGGACGACGACGATACCGTCGTTCAGGCCGGTGATGTCTCCATCGCAAAGAACGACAACGGCACCAGAGTCGAGACCAGTAACACGCGCGTCGAATCCTGCGACGGAGAGCGCAGTATTACCACGGGCGAGTGAGATGTCCCGTCCATTTTTTGTCTGACCGCCACACGGACCACGTCGACGCCAACTCGAGCGGTGTCACTGGCGTCCGATGCCCCGTCGCAAAATACCAAGTCTGGTGGTTTTTATACCGATCAGCACACTCTACTGACTATGCAGACCCACATCGTTCCGGTCGGCTTCGACTACGACCGGCTGATCGCGCCCCTCGTCCGCGATCAGATCGACGTCGAGCGCGTCATCTTGCTCGAGGGAGCCGTCGGGAGCGAGGCCAACGTCGAGTACTCCCGGCATCTCTCGGAGAAACTCGAGACGGACTTTCGAAACTTACTGGGCGCGAGCACTGAGCGATTCATTCTCGAGGATGTCTACGACTACGACGAGGCGTTCGAGCAGGCCTACGACCTCATCACGGCCGAACTGGACCGCGGCAACGAGGTCTGGGTTAACGTCGCCGCAATGCCTCGAACGGTGAGTTTCGCGTTCGCGACCGCCGCCAACTCGCTGATGGTCGAACGCGAAGACGACCGCGAGCAGATCCACACCTACTACACGGCTCCCGAGAAGTACCTCGAGACCGAACTCGCTGAGGAACTACGTGAGCAGATCGCCTTGCTCGAGGACCTCAAGGACGAACGCGACGCAGCCGACGATATTATCGACGACGAACGGATCGACACCCGTCTCGAGAGCGCCCGCGATCTGCTCTCGGAGTTCGACGAGCGCGGGACGACGATTGGCGCAAAAGAGATCGACGGCCGCCACATCGTCGAGTTACCCGTCGCTTCGTTTTCGAACGTCAAGCCCTTCGAGGAGCTAATTCTCTACAAGTTAGGCGAGGACGGTGAGTTTGACTCCGTCTCCGAACTCGCAGAATCGCTCTCGAGCGAGCTCAACGAGGAGTACACCGACAGTTTCCGCTCGAAGGTCATCTACAACGTCGACCGGCTTGGCCCGGGCGGCAAGGGCTACATCGAGCGCGAGGAACACGGCAAATCGTATCGGACGCGCCTCTCGCGTATCGGCGAGTTGTGGGTCCGTGCACACTCGGACGGCCCAGGGTCGCCGTAACGGACGTTTCTCCACTGCCGATTCCCCCAGTCAGACGAGGCCGAACACCGTCGCCAGAATTGCGATATTGAGGCCGACGAACCCGATAGTGAAGATAACAGCCGAGAGCGCGTACACCGCCGGTCCCGAGAGAATGCGGTGCTCGAGGTCGCGAAAGCCTTGCGTCCGCAGGTTGTGCCAGCCGAAGGCATCGACGAGCGCCCAGTAGCCGTCGCCCTCGATGAGGGGGTTCAGGACGAACAGCGCGCGTGCGGCGATGAGAAGTGCCAGAAAGCCGAAGATGGGCTGACCGGGGACGATGACGAACGCGACGGCGAAGCCAGTCGCGACGAGCAGGTCGACGAACGGGCCGGCGAGACTGATCCAGAGGCGCACGTTTCGCGGGCAGCGCCAGGCGTCGGTCGTCCGCGTGATGATTGCGGGAATAACCTTGTTCAACAGCCCGATTCGAAGCTGTGGGTCGAAGTAGCGCCGACTTGGGACGTAGTGACCGAGTTCGTGGAGCGCAATCGAACCAAGGAGGATGGGCAAGACGATCAGCGCAAGTCCGAGGCCGAACTCGAGGTCAGCGGGCAACTGTCGGAGTTCGGGCCAGCGGACCGCAAGACAGCCGACGAGCAGTGTCGCTGTCGCGGCGACGGCGCCGAGTCGCGGCCACAGTCGAATATCCGGCGGCGGCTGCTCGTGGACAATTTCGCCGCCGGGCTCGAGGTAGCCCTCAGAAGCCAGTAACACGACCGTCTCGCGGACGCGCTCGTCGTGGTCGGTGGGGTCACTCGAGCCAGTCGCGATCTCACGCAGTTGCTCGAAAAAGACCGGGTGGACGCGCTTGTACGACCCCTCGTCAGTGCGCAGCCAGGTCGTGCCGTCGGTTTCTCCCCAGGTAAAGCCGAACGGCTCGCGAAAGAGCGCCTCGAGGTCGAGCGTTCGGTCGTCGGTATCGCGTGCAGCGCACATGGTTACGCTGTGGTGGAGTCCGTCTCGGTTGGCGTCGCAAGCAGATCCGCGAGCGCGCCGGCAACGTCCGTTCCCGCCTTGTCGTCGAACGCCGCGAACATCGGTGAGGGGTTTGCCTCGAGGACGGAACAGCTATCGTCGGTGTCGATCACGTCGACGCCCGAAAACGCCAATCCGAGACAGTCCGTCGCAGTAATAGCGGCCTCGGCAATCGCGGGCTCGAGCGCGGAGAGTGGAATGCGTTCGACGTCGTGGTCGGCCGTTCGATAATCGAGTTCAGTGGAGATGATTCGGGCAGCAGCAACGACCTCACCGTCGACGACGAAGACGCGGATATCCTCGCCGTCGATGTACTCCTGGAACTGAACGGGCGAGTTTGCGAGCAACGAGAGCCGGTCGTCCTCGAGATCGTCGGGCGAAAGCACCGCCGCGTGGCCGCCGCCGCTGACCGGTTTGTAGATGATTTTTCCCACTCGGTCCGCGAACGCACGCACTTCATCAGGGGTGGTCGTCGTCAACGTTTCCGGGATTGGAACGCCAGCAGCAGCGAGTCGCTCGAGTTGCCACGGCTTGCGAGTATGCAGGTCCTGCGTCTCGAGTGGGTTAACCATCCGGACGCCACGAGCCTCGAGCGAGTAGAGCATCGACTCGAGGGTCGCCTGATACTCACGGAGTTGGTTGAGCAAGGCGAATGGGTGATCCTCGAGGTCGTCTCGGTACTCGGGTAGTCGCGGGTTGAGCGCGAAGTTCCGAAGGTAGGCCGTGTGAACCTCGTCAACGCTCGTTCCGCCGACCGAGAGCCGTGTCTGGTCGCCCTGACGGTAGGTTAGCATTCCCGAACCGGGCCAGTCGTCGGCATCCCACACGCAGGTCTCGACGCCTCGCGTCTCGAGTGTACGCTCGACAGCGGCGAGTTGCGGGTCCGATCGAGGGCCAAGGAGTAACACACTCATAACGGAGTGCGTGCGCTCGATGCTAATAAATTTGTTACAATGTTTTTATTTTGGAATTATGTGTGGGATGAACGGGCAACAGATCAGAGGTTTCCAGTGCACCTTTCTTTCGCTAAAATACTATTTAACCTAATTTATTATGTGGTGTGTTTATTTGATAACGCGGCGTATCGACAACCGGCTATGAGCCACTCCAACGACCCGATACACTTCGTCGAAGACCTCGAGGAGCGATCAAACGCAACGACACTCGGCGACGTCACGACTATGGCGACGGGCGAGTGTCCGGAGAAGTGCTGGTAACTGAGACAGTCTGCAGTATCGGTGTGTCGATTTCACCGCAGGCGTTCGCGGTCGGGCCAGACTGACGGTCGGTAGGCCGTTTAGTACGGACCAGGCAGTTCCAATTCGACCGCGTCTGTCCTGTGACGAAATCGGGACAACGCTAGAACAGGCTGTGTAACCGCACACCACTCGATTCGCTTTTTTGGCCACCGGTCGTTCAGGAGACGAGAGTTCGTGTCCAATGACCAACGAGATTATTGATTGCCAACCCATACGTTTGGACACGGATGCCAACGCAGTCCGCGACGAATAGCTCGTTATTTTCTCGTGTCGTATTCATTGGAGCGGGAATAGCGACAGCACTGATAATGTCCGCTGTAGGGATTGGTGGCCTGTGGACGATCCCCGTTGTCATACTTGCTCTCGTTGTGGTTGGGGAACTCTATTTGTATCTCACCAACACCGTTTCTCGCGGAGAGTAAGCACTGACAGTGGCGCACCCGAAGCTGGTGCAGTCGTAGTGCATAGCAGCCTTCAGGACGGTCACCGAAGCAACACGCCCTCGAGTGGTGACGACCTCGTACCGTTCCACGCGAACTGAGGGATGAAATCGGATAACCGCAATCGATGTCACCCATTATAGTAGTCACTGCAAGTCAATACACACCTGATCGCCAGAGGGTGCGCGGCTCGGAACGGACGAAGTGAGAGCCGCGGCGAAGCGAACGGGCGTCCGCGCCCGTGAGCAGATGGGCGATCAGTGTGTACATAGTTGCAGTTGTGACTATAGTACAGGCGTAGACCGGTACTAGGGACCGCGATACGAGCGGACGCCGTGGTCGGGTGTGTCAGTGGTGGTCTCGAGCGGGATGATCCGCGCGGCGAACGCCGTCTCGCAGTCCGGACACGTAACCAAATTGTCGGTCGTCGCTGTTCGAACGTCGGTGCCACAGTTGCAGTGAATGGTGACTGGTGTCGACATGCGTTGCTCCGTCCCCGACGTAGCGATGCGAGCCAGGCGAGACCCAGTGGTACTGGACGGCGAAGCGTCGGCACATCTTTATTTCACCGACGTGAAGCGTGGCTTGCTCCCGCTATGCGGGGGTCGTGTTGAGCCGGAGTGTTGGTTGGACCCTTTCGCTCCGGCTCTGTGCACTTTCGTGCGCGCCTATTAGTTAGTGAACCAACCTAATGAACGTTCGGATACTGCGTGTTTGCAGATTCAGATTGGAGTTACAGTGACCAGGAGGCGTGTGCAATATCGCTCATGCTGTTCCTCTCAACAGCGCTTTTCCACTGGCGTCATAGTGAAAAGACCACAACAACTATCACATACTGAACCGTCTAACTGTTCATGAACAGAGAGCCAGTTCAACAGAGGCCGAATATGGATGGGACCCACGTGTGCCTTCCAGTTCCCGTTGCTGAGTCGGGTCTCTTCCGACATACTGCGACAGCTCATATTCTCCAGTTGCTCACGGATAATCCGGATCGAGTGTTCAGCAACCGCCAACTCCAGCGATTGACCGGAAAGGGGATGGGAAACATCAACAGCGCTGTACGCGCGCTGGAAGCGACAGGGGTAATCACAGTCGAGAGAGACAGTCGCGCAAATCAAATCTCGATCACTGCATCACACCTCTGCAAGCCGGATGATCGTATCACGCAGGTCCCACAGGCGGAGTTTCAGCAACCAATTCGGGACGCCATCACGCGACTCGAGGACATGACGACCGTCGAGTTCGGGGTGGTTTTGTTCGGCAGTGTCGCTCGAGGTGATGCGGACCGAGCCAGCGACGTCGACCTATTCGTCGTCGTTCCAGAGAATCGAATGACAGTACAGCGAACGGCCCACGAAATCGAGAACGAGATCGCCACGGAACGCTTCGATGGTGATCGCTATGAGTTCCACATTGTCGTCGAAACGCAAGCGTCTGCACCGACTCACGACCGAATTGCGGACATTCTCACTGAGGGACTGACGCTCCGAACGGCACCTGCGCTGGACATCGTGAAACAGGAGGTGTTCGAGCATGGGTCTTGAGGATGTCGTGAGCGCTGTTGACCACGTAGAACAACTGCTCGCAGATGGCGAAACTGGTCCCGTTCAGGACTCGCTCTCCTGGCAGCGCTCGGATGCCGATATTCAACTGGGGAAAGCCTGTGCGATGTTGGGAACGTGCCGTCAGCTTCGCGACGGAACGAACAACAACGTGAGTATCGTCGAACTCTCTTTCAACGCAATCGAACGGTCGCTGCAGTTCTATCTCGTCGATATGACAGCTGCGGAATCAGCGGATTACCACGAACATGGCGATGTCTATCAGGATATCGAAACTCGTGGTGTGTTTTCCGACGAAGACATCGCAGATCGCATCGACAGCTTCCGGGCGGAACACCGGTCTCGGATCTACTACGATATCGATAAACCTGGCCGCGATCTCGCACTTGGAATGCACGATCTTGCAGAGATAGTTCACTCCTATATCGTCACGTTTGCTGATGCACACTCTCGGTGTAGTTGTAACAGGAACTGATACCTGACTGTTACGAGAGTCACTCCTCGATTCAGAGTCCGCCCCACATACGCCACGCGTGCACTCGCTCGCGTAACACGAGCAGACACGGCAACACCGTCAGGCACGCAATAAACGCGAAGATAATGCTCAGGCCCGTCACGAGGCCAAATCGCTGCAGCGGCGGGGCCAACGCGAGCGCGAGCACGCCGAACCCAGCCGCCGTCGTCAGCGCACTGCCCAACAGCGCGCCGCCAGTGCCCGTGATCGTCGCCCGGAGGGTATCCTCGAGCGCGCCGGCCTCCAGAGTGCCGTTTGAATCACTCCGGCGGTCGCGTTCGTCGAGGAATCGCTCGCTGACGTGGATGCTGTAGTCGACGCCAAGCCCGATTGCGAGACTTGTGATGACGGCGGTTTCGCTGTTGAACGGTACGTCAAGGACGGCCATCGTGCCAAGGAGCCACGCCAGCGCGGCGACGACCGGCGCGAGCGTGAGCACCCCAAAGGCAGGCTTGCGGTGGCGAACCCAGTACAGGACCGTGAGGAAGACCAGAATCACCACCAATGTCACCGCGAACGCCTGCACGAGTGTCTCGAGCAGCGCGTCCTGTACCACGGCGGTCGTGATGGGGCCACCGGCAGCGACGGCCGTTACCGCGCCGTCGCTTTCGGTTTCGATCGCTGAGGCAACGTCGCGCGTATCGTCTGCAATCGACTGGGACGAGGCGTCACCACGGACGGTCAGCAGCAGGCGCATAGACTCGTACTCGCCATCATCGGTTTGGTAGATAACCGACGATGCAGCGTCCGCATCAGCGGCGTACAGGTCGTCGTACAGCCCCTCGAGATCCTCGTCAGGCAGGTCGTTATCGGTCGTATCTCGCTCCTCGAGTGCGGTTGCGACGGAGTCGTTCTCCGCGGCGGTCGTCCGAATCGCCGTCACCGGGCTCTCGACGGCAGGGTCGCCGTCCGCACGGATCGAAATCGTCGTGTTCGACTCGTTGCCAGCGATATCGTCGGTTGCCGACTCGATGGCCGAAAGTGTCGCCGGATCAGTGATCGAGCCACGTATCAGTATCTGACTCTGTGAGCCCTCGCCGCGCTCCTGGAAGTTGTCGCCGAGATACTCGGCGTCGTCGCTAATCGTGTACGTATCCGGTGCAATCGGTCCGGGGAGGGATTTCGCCCACTCAGGAGCGTCTTCGGGGAGGAAATCCGCCTGATTGAACTCCGTGTCGATGCCAGTCGCGCCGTAGACGCCGCCCGAGGCGAGCAAGAAGGCGATCAGAACCACGACGAGCGGCCCGCGCTGGACGAGCGAGACGACACCCGTGAGTGCGCGGTTGACCGGCCCAGTTCCGAGTCCAAACGGCTGTTTCCGCCGATCTCGACCGAATCGAGACTCGAGTAGCCCATCGATCTCGACTTTCAGCGCAGGAACGAGGATGGCGAAGGCGACAAACGTCGCAAAGATGCCGCCGGCGCTCAGGATTGCGAAGTCACGAATTGCCGGAAGCGGACTGACGACGTTCGAGAGGAAGCCGATACCGGTCGAAAAGGTCGCCGCGGCAAGTGCGAGGACGACGCCCGTGAGGCCGAGGCGCATCCCGTTTCGAACGCCGCGGCGCTGCGGTGAGTCCGCCGTATCGTCCTCGAGTTGGCCCGTTCTGGCCTCGCGCGAGCGCATGATGACGTGCAACGAGTAGTCGATGCTCAACCCGATCAACAGGAATGGAACCGCGATCAGCAGTTGACTCGAGGGGACCTCGAGCCAGCCCTGAATGCCGCCGAGCCAGGCCATCACGACGGCGATGCCGAAGACGGAGACGAGCACGTCGACAACGTCGCGGTAGGCAGTGCCAAGTGCGACGAGGACGAGAATCAGCGCAACGGGTGTGATGAGGCCGAAACTGTCGCCGACGGCGTTCGAAGACGCCTCGTCGGTGATTCCCTGCCCGAAGACGAACGCATCGTCGAAGCGCTCATCGACGAGGTCGTCGATCTCGAGTTGGGCTGCGTACGCCTCTTCGGGGTCGTCGTCGGGGCCCCCGTCGTCGATCTGGAAGACGAACGCGACGCGCGAGTCGGCGGTCGTCGCTCCCGGCTCGTAGTCAGTTGGCAGGAATTCGTACGGATCGCCCTCCTCGCCGCTGCCAGCGTCCGCACCGGCCGCGTCGCCGTCGGGATCGAGCACCGTCTCGAGCAATTCCGCAAATTCCTCGTCAGAGCGGTCCTCGAGTGCCTCGATTTGCTCCTCGAGTGTCGGCTCGCTGGTGTCGGGCGGGCCGTTTGCCTCGGCGGCGCGGTCTTCGAACACTGCGCCGGTCGCGACGACGTTCTCGAGTGCGAGAACACCCTGATCGGCGAGCGTCGCGTTCAGCGACTCATTCTCTTGAATGTCTTGCTGGAGTTCGAGTCCCTCGAGGAAGGACTCGCGCGTGAGCACGTCACCGTCGCCAGTGTCTGCGCTATCGCCAGTCCCACGGATGACGATCTGCGTGACGATGTCGTCGTCCGTGCCGTAGGTTGCCTCGATCTCATCGAGTGCCTCGGTTTCTTCGGAATCCGCGTCGAATTGGCCGATATCGCCGTCTTCGGGGTCGCCAATGACGACGCCCGCGGCGACCATCGCGGTGACCAGAAGTGTGAGCACGATAACGACGCGGCTGTGCTCGACAAGTCCATCGGCATAGCGTGTCGCGAGTGACCGACTCATTCGCAGTGGATACCCATCAGTCGCATACTCGTCTTCGTCGCGTCAACTGGCCCGACTCGAGTCGCCCCAACACATCGTCGACCGCACCTGCGAATCATGGTCCGGCATTCAGGCACCGACAACTATAGCTGTTTGGCCAAACACGGTGTTGTATAATCGAATTCCGATTATGAATACCGACATCGACCGTGAACGCGGCATCCTCACCCCCGCCGACCGAGCCTATCTGCTCGGCGAACGCGAGATGAGTCACGAGCAATCGAAGCGAAACGCCGAGGCGCGAATCCGTCGTCGCATCCGCCACGGGCTGTTCGACTTCAATCTGTTCTTACACACCCTCCCCGAGAAGGACCGCCGACAGGTGTTCGAGCAAGCACACAGCGACGACGACCTGCTCGAGGCCGTCCGTGCGATGGTCGCGTTCGCCTACCTCGGCCTCGAGGAATCGGGCACCGACTTCGAAACGGTTCTCGAGCCAGCCGTCAGAAGCTGTGAGGAATACCTCGCGGCTGAAGACGACGAGACCGTCTCAGTCGACATGACGTTCGCAGTCGAGACGACCGTCGAATCCTCGCTGTCGGGCGTCGTCTCCCGACTCGAGGCTGGTGAGCCAGTCACGCCCCGAGAACTATTCACCGTCGTCATGCAGGGCGATCATGATCCGGCGGGCCACACACAGATTACGCTCGTCACCACCGACCACGACGAGAGCGACACCGCATTTCTCGAGCGGATGACGACGTATCTCGACGGCACGCTTCAGCGAGTAAGCGACTCGAGAGCGATCATCGACCTCGAGGAGAGCGACGGATCGGCGTGTGACCAGCGGGAGTGAGACGGCAACGACGAAACATCTAACACGATTGCCGAAACAAGAGTAGGTATGGCCGACACCGTCGCGGTCGAGACGTTTGCAGGGCCGCCCACCACCGTTTTCGTAGGGGCCGACTAGCCCCGCATTTTCCACCCCGTTTCGACGGATGTATTGTCCGCGACCAGCATTCACCGAGCAACGACCGGTATCTTCGATGACCGACCACGACAACACCACGGCGACGACGGATCGACGACGCCCCGCGCGGGCGGTGAGAGCATGAGCATGGACGCGCCCGAACAGGAAGACGAGACGGGCGGGAAAGCCAGTCTCGAGGGCGGCTACGAGCCCGAGGCAGTCGAATCGCGCTGGCAGGACCGCTGGGTCGACGAGGAGGTCTACGCCTACGAAGGCGATCCCGAGCGCGATCCGAACACGACCTACGCAATCGATACGCCACCGCCAACGGTCTCGGGCAGTCTGCACATGGGCCACCTGTATGGCTCGACGCTGCAGGATTTCGCCGCCCGATTCCAGCGAATGGCAGATGGCGAGGTGCTGTTTCCCTTTGGCTACGACGACAACGGCATCGCGAGCGAGCGCCTGACCGAAGAAGAACTGGACATCCGCCATCAGGACTACGAGCGCCGCGAGTTCCAGGAACTCTGTCGCAAAGTCTGTGCAGAGTACGAAGCCGAATTTACTGACAAGATGCAGGACCTCGGCACTTCGATCGACTGGAATAACACCTACAAGACGATCGAGCCACGTGTCCAGCGCATCTCGCAGCTATCCTTCCTCGACCTCTACGAGAAGGGCCGCGAGTACCGCAAGAAAGCGCCCGCGATCTGGTGTCCGGAGTGTGAGACCGCAATTTCGCAGGTCGAGACCGAAGACGACGAGCGCGGCTCGCACTTCAATGACATTGCCTTCGAATTAGCGTCCGACGGCACCGACCGAGACGAGTTCATAATCTCGACAACGCGACCCGAACTCATCCCGGCCTGCGTCTCCGTCTTCGTCCACCCCGACGACGACGAGAATCAGGATCTGGTCGGCGAGACAGCCACAATTCCAATCTTCGGCCACGAAGTGCCGATCATCGCCGACGAACGCGTCGACATGGAGAAAGGCAGCGGCGTCGTGATGTGCTGTACCTTCGGCGACCAGAACGACATCGAGTGGTACCAGGCCCACGACCTGCCACTGCGTGTCGCCATCGACGAGTCCGCGACGATGACCGACCTCGCCGGCGACTACGAGGGCATGTCCACCGAGGAAGCCCGCGAGGCCATCGTCGAGGACCTGGACGATGAGGGCTATCTACGCGACCGCTGGGAGATCACCCACGCCGTCGGCGTCCACGAACGCTGTGACACCCCCGTCGAGTACCGCGTCTCCAAGCAGTGGTACGTCGAAATACTGGATCACAAGGAGGACTATCTCGAGGCCGGCCAGGAGATGGACTGGTACCCCGAGAAGATGTTCACCCGCTACAAACACTGGATCGAAGGTCTCGAGTGGGACTGGCTGATCTCTCGTCAGCGCGACTCGGGGATTCCGTTCCCGGTCTGGTACTGCGCCGAGTGCGATCACGAGGTCATGGCGGAAAAAGCGGACCTGCCGGTCGATCCGCTGTCCGACAAGCCGCCAGTTGACGCGTGTCCAGAGTGTGGCGCAGACGAGTTTGAGCCTGAAGAGGACGTCTTCGACACCTGGGCAACCTCCTCACTGACGCCGCTGATCAACGCCGGCTGGGACTGGGACGAAGAGAATGAGGAGTTCGCGATGGCCAATCCCGAACTCTACCCCTTCGATCTTCGCCCACAGGGCCACGACATCATCTCGTTCTGGTTGTTCCACACCATCGTCAAGTGCTACGAACACACCGGCGAGGTGCCCTTCGATGCGACGCTGATCAACGGCCACGTTCTCGACGAAAACCGCGAGAAGATGTCCAAATCGCGGGGCAACGTCGTCGCACCTGACGAGGTGCTTGCCGACTATCCTGTCGACGCTGTCCGTTTCTGGGCCGCAAGCGCCGCCGTCGGCGACGACTTCCCATATCAGGAGAAAGATCTCCGTGCCGGCGAGAAACTCCTGCGAAAGCTCTGGAACGCCTCGAAGCTCGTTGACACGCTCGCACCCGCAGCCCCCGAGAAGCCAGACGATCTCGAGCCGATCGATCGCTGGCTCCTTGCCGAGTTGGACGACGCCGTCGCCGAACTCACCACCCAGTTCGAAGCGTACGAGTTCGCCAAGGCCCGTGACCGCCTGCGCACGTTCTTCTGGAACACCTTCTGTGACGACTACTTAGAGATCGCCAAAGGCCGCGAAGAGAATCCGTCGACGCAGTACGCACTGCGGACCGCCCACCGGACCTTCCTCGAGTTATGGGCACCGTTCCTGCCACACATTACGGAAGAGATCTGGCAGGCAGTGTACGCTGGCGAAGCACGAGACGCCGACCTCGAGGACGCCAGCATCCACACGCGCGAGTGGCCCGAGCCACAGGGGTACGACGCCGACCTCGAGGCTGGCGAGACCGCAATCGAAGTGATCTCCGCGCTTCGGCGATACAAAAGTGAGAACCAACTGGCGCTGAACGCCGACCTCGAGTCGGTCGCCGTCTACGGCCCAATCG
Organism: Natronolimnobius sp. AArcel1; assembly: GCF_011043775.1. Classification (NCBI taxonomy): domain Archaea; kingdom Methanobacteriati; phylum Methanobacteriota; class Halobacteria; order Halobacteriales; family Natrialbaceae; genus Natronolimnobius; species Natronolimnobius sp. AArcel1. The sequence continues at coordinate 751,757 of NZ_JAAKXY010000001.1, forward strand.
AGGGCTTCGAGGATGCCATTCAGGACGTGATGCACGTCCAAGACCTCGAGGTGCTCGCTGAGGAACCCGAGGTCACCACCGAAATCGCCTCCATCGATCTCGACTACTCGACGCTCGGGCCGAAATTCGGCTCCAAGGTTGGCGACATCGACGCCGGCATCGACAGCGGCGAGTACGACCTCGAGACTGACGACGATGGTACCGCAACCGCACTCCACGTTGCAGATGAGGAACTCGAGAACGACCTCTTCGAAATCGAGCGCGAGCGAACCTACTCGGGCGATGGCGAGATGATCGAAACCGAGTCGGCAGTCGTCATCCTCGAGTAGGCCACCCGAAAACATATATCACGCAGTGACTGTTCTTCTGTATGACACGACTCGGACGCCGACACATCCTTGGACTCGTGGGTGTGGGCGTTCTCGCAGGCTGTCTCGATGCATCGGGATCGAACCCTGACTCGAACGAGTCAGCGACTGCAAGCGACGACGAGCCCGCGTATCCGCGGTCGATTGACGACGATGTCGACCATCCCGCCTGCCTGACGTACGAGAACGCGGATCGAACCCTTTGTTATGGGATCGACGACCTCACAGACGAACCAGTTATCCTCGAGCCGTCCGAGCGGACGGTCGAAGAAGATGGGGAAATCAAGTTCACGCTCCGCAACGACGGCGACGAGCGGTTTGCGACAAACTTCTACGGCTGGCGTATCGACAAGCACGTCGACGGCGAGTGGCACCACGTCACACCGCACATGGTGAACCAGCCGCTGATGTACGTCGAACCCGGCGACAGCCACACCTGGACCGTGACGATAGCGTCCGACGAGACTGACGAAGAGGAGCGACTGTCCCTCGAAAGTGGTACTGAATCGATCACGCTAACGAGCGTCGGTAGCGGAATCTACGCGTTCCGGGCACGCGGATGGGACGAGGACGCCCGCAGCGAGGAAATTTTAGCCACAGCAGTCACGTTCGAACTCGAGGGAGACTCGCTCGAGTTGACGCCGTCGACGTCGATTGCGTCGGTCGAGTGGGATGAGGACGAGGATGGAGCCGATATTCTCGTCGCCCACTCTGACCGCGGCGAGGACGATGAGTATCATCGCCTGGGAGCCTACGAACTCGAGGTCGTCGATGACGTTAGCGAGGAAGCCCAGCAACTGATCACCGAGCAAGTAGTTCGAAACGACCAACTTCGCGACGCAATTGCACTCGCTTCTGAACACGACGTTGAGCGAGTTCGACTCGAGGAACATACCGGAACATCGCCACTGTTCGGCTCAGATTCCGAGGGAAGTTACGAGTATCAGGGGACGTACTACACGGTTCGAACCCGCGAACTCGAGGGCGACTAACCGGCCGCTGGCAATCAGTGCTTGCCGTTTGGCACTCATGGGCGAGAAGTGGGTAAGAACTGCTTACCCGCCGACAGCAGGCAGGTGCGGACACTCATCGGTGAGAATGGCCACGAGACCACAGCTACGACGATGCATCACCGCGGGCGACGTTCAGGAAGTTTAGATATACAGTCCGAATAGAGTTAGAACACAGTATATTGCTCGAAAAATAGGAAGAGATGCCATCATTTAAGAGAAGGTTTATAGAGAATGTGGACAATGTACTGTTGTGCTCTGCTGAAGTTGGAGTCTGTTGAGTCGTTGCTTGCCGTCGTGTAAGCTGAGTACAGAGCACTATGACAACCAAAACCACCCCAATCAAGTCTTCCAGCACCGATACGATCCTCCCAACGGAAACGGTCTTTACGCTCCTCAGCGATGACCGTCGTCGGTACGCACTGTACTACCTGTCCCATACGGTCGGCGCTGTTTCAGTCGAGACCATAATTGACGAGATCGCAGCCTACGAACGACCGAATGAGACACTGACACAGACCTTCCTCGAGGAAGTACGCCTCGAGTTCCACCACAACCACCGTCGGCTGCTGGTTGACACTGGCGTTGTCTCCTACAACGCCGAGGCAGGGACGCTCGAGCGGACGAGAACGGCTCGCGCGCTCGATCCCTACCTGACGATCGCGTTCGACGACGAGCGCGACTACTGATCGCCCACAGTATAACCGAGTCCCCTCTCAGGACTGTTCGTGTGCGGTTTGGCACTTTTTAACCGCTGTTGCAAGTGCGAGAAAGAGCGCGAGGAGGGTAAACGTCACTTCGCCGGCAGCGACGACGCCGAGTGCGTCCGCCCCGAGGAACATGGGTGCATCCTGCGCAACTGGAATCGTCGTGTGATGGACGCCGTGGGGTCCCTCGAGAACGGGGATAAAGTAGTCAACGACCAGATTGCTCGCGTACCAGACGAGCGCGACGCCGACGGCCCAGACGGGAAAGTCGGTGATGCGGTGGAGGACGAACGCCTGGACGACCATCGCGAGGTGGCTCCAGAACAGAAACTGGAACATGAGCGGATGTGTCTGGGCGGCGTACGTCTCGTAGAAGACGAGCAGCGTGTAGGGCGTCCAGAGCCCGAGAATAATGTTCCCGAAAAAGGCGAGGGCAGTCAGCCACGGGAGTTCGTGCCCGAGTTTCCACGCGGCAATCGCAAGCGCGATCAGCAACGTTGCCATCGGGCTGTCGGGAACCCAGGGCCACATCGCAGCCGGTGTCGCCGCGAACTGCCCGGAGTAGTACCAGAAGCCAAAGACCGTCCCCGCGAGATTGATCGCGACGACGAGCCACGCAAACCGGAGCCCGAGGTCCTCGATGGTCTTCGGGACGGGCGCGAGGTACTTCGGCAACGGCTCACGGTCGGCCAGCCCGGTCGTCGCAGACATCGTTCGTCCGGCGTGACGGCCGACACCCGCAAAACAGTAGCGGTTAGTGACTCTCGAGGAGAACGGTCGGGACCAGCGGACAGGCCCACAGAGAGAAACCAGACAGGCCACAGCACAGAGAAACCAACACTAGAGTGTGACTGTCTGGCCACAGCACAAATGACACGACTGCGTGGTACCAGCCAGAACAAACACGTGTAAGTGGGGTGGGTCCTAACCCGCCACTATGACTGCAACCGAAACCGATCTCGAGGAGCTGCGCCGCGGAACGGACCTCATCAAGCGCGGCTTCGCACAGATGCAGAAAGGCGGCGTCATCATGGACGTCGTCAACCCCGAACAGGCCCGCATCGCTGAAGACGCCGGTGCGGTCGCCGTCATGGCCCTCGAGGCTGTCCCCGCGGACATCCGCAAACGCGGCGGCGTTGCCCGGATGGCAGACCCCGCAGATGTCGAAGAGATCGTCAACGAAGTCTCGATCCCCGTCATGGGGAAATCCCGAATCGGGCACACGAAAGAGGCCCAGATTCTCGAGGCCGTCGGCGTCGACATGATCGACGAGTCCGAAGTCCTGACGCCCGCAGACGACGCCTACCACATCGACAAGCGCGACTTTACGGCGCCGTTCGTCTGTGGCGCGCGCAACCTCGGTGAGGCCCTGCGCCGAATCGAAGAAGGCGCGGCGATGATCCGCACGAAAGGCGAGGCCGGCACCGGCGACGTGAACCAGGCTGTCCACCACCAGCGCACGATCAAAAGTGAGATTCGTAAACTCGAGGGCATGACCTACGAGGAGCGCGAAGCCTACGCTCGAGAGATCGAAGCGCCTGCAGAACTGGTCCACGAAACCGCCGATATGGGCCGCCTGCCGGTCGTCAACTTCGCCGCCGGTGGCATCGCGACGCCCGCCGATGCTGCGCTCATGATGCACCACGAGTGCGACGGTATCTTCGTCGGCAGCGGCATCTTCGGCGCGGAGAACCCGCCTGTCATGGGCGAAGCAATCGTCGAAGCCGTCACCAACTGGGACGACCCAGAGACGCTCGCCGACATCGCGAAGAACCTCGGTAAGGGCATGAAAGGCGACGCGAACGTCGACCTGCCCGACGACGAGAAGATGCAAGGGCGCGGCGTCTAAACCGGACAGGATCCTGTATAGGAGAATTGATAGGAGAGGTCGAAACGCACGATATTTGCATTTTCGAGGCGAAATCGTCCGCTCGAGGCGTGGTACTCACTGGAGCCCATATGTCGGCTACCCTTTCAAGTAGTATCGTGGCGTACAATCCATATGTCAACCATCCACCTGGATGGCCTCACAAAGCGCTATGGGGATGTCCTCGCTAACGATGCGGTGACATTCGATGTTGAGTCTGGGGAAATATTTGGGTATCTCGGACCGAACGGCGCGGGCAAGACGACGACCATCCGACTGCTGCTCGGGCTCATCAAGCCGACATCGGGCACGGCGGAAGTGCTCGGGACGGATATTCGTGACCGACGAGCGCTCACCGAACGGAAGGCCGACGTCGGCTACCTCCCCGACTCGCTCGGATTCGAGGAGCGACTCACCGGTCAGCAGGTCCTTGAGTACTTCGCACGGATGCGCGGCGACGAGCGACGAGACGAGTTACTCGAGTTATTTCATCCGCCACTCGAGAAGCCGGTCGAGACCTACTCGCACGGAAACAAGCGGATGCTTGGGATCGTACAGGCGTTCATGCACGACCCCAAACTCGCGATTCTCGACGAGCCGACCTCCGGACTCGACCCGCTCAAACAGGACCGACTCCATCAGTTTCTCGAGGCAGAACGCGATGCTGGAAAGACGATTTTTCTCTCCTCGCACGTCCTGAGCGAGGTCCAGCGCGTCTGTGATCGAGTCGGAATCATTCGGGAGGGCGAACTGGTGGCACTCGAGGACATCGATGCACTGTTGGAGCAAAGCGGCAAGCGCGTGTGGGTCCACCTGACGGAACCGATCAACGAGGAGCAGTTCGTGACGCCCGAGATGATCGACCTCGAGATCGTCGATAACGCGGCCCAGTTCACCTACACTGGCGAGTACAACGCACTCATCGACCACCTCGGCGCGTTCGACATCGCCAACATCGACATCACTGATCCGCAACTGGACGAGATTTTCAAGCACTACTACGGGGAAGACGATTCGGTGGCGACAACTCACGAGAAGACCGTCCAGACGGAGGCAGAATGACGGCGATTCTGCGCGCCGAGTCCCGACAACTGGTTCGCAGTTCGCTCGTCCTGACCGGCCTGTTGGCCCTGCTTTTGGCGTTCGTCCTCGCCGTCTTTCCGGGCTTTGCAGAAGAAGCTGCACTCATCGAGGAGGCGTTTCCGCCGGTGTTGCTCGGGTTATTAGGAATCGAAGAGATTCATACAATCGAAGGGTTCGTCGGCGGCTACATCTTCTCTATCGTCTGGATTCTATTTGCCGGGATCTACTTCGCGTACGTCAGTGCCGGAATGATCGTCGACGACATCCGTACGCGACGGATGGACCTCACCCTCTCGAGTCCAGTCTCGCGCGAGTCAGTCGTCCTCCAGAAGGTCACTGCGCTGTGGGTACCGTTGGTCGCGTTGCACGTCGGACTGTTCGCGGTTCTGGTCGTCGGTATTCGCGTCATCGGCGAGTCGCTCGACCCCGTTGCGCTCGCGATGGCTCATCTGTTTCTCGTCCCCTATCTGCTGGTTTGTGCTGGAATCGGGATCGTCCTCTCCGTCGTCCTCGAGCGCGTCGAGAGTGCGCAGGCAATGGCGCTGGGACTCGTGTTCGTCCTCTGGCTGGTCGACGGCCTCTCGCACATGGACACCGACTTCGAGTGGATCGGCAGATTCGCGCCGAGTCGGTACGTCGACCCGGGAGCGATTTTGGTTCACAAGGAGTACGCGTTCGGGGACGCCGGCATCCTCCTCGCGACGTTTTTCGTGTTGCTCGTGATCGCTATCGCCGTCTTCGTTCGGAGGGATATCTGATGACGGCGGATGCGGGCAGTGATACCGCGACGACTGCCGCAAGCGACTCCTCGGCGACGGGGAGTGCCGGGAGCGCGACAGCCATCCTCCGCATCGAGTCGGGAAAACGCGTCCGCGGATCGGTCGTTCTCGTCGTCGTGTTCGCCCTGCTGGCGGCGCTTTACTTTACGATGTTTCCTGGCCTGTCGGAAGAGATGGAAGCGCTCGAGGAAGCGTTTCCAGCCTTCTTTTTCGACCTCTTTGGGATCGAAGCGCTGCACACGATTGAGGGGTTCATCGCCGCCGAGATTTACTCGTTCTTCTGGGTGATTCTCGTCGGGATCTACTTCGCGTACATCGGTGCAGGCCTGATCGCGACGGATATCGATGACCGGAAGATGGACCTCACCCTCTCGAGTCCGGTCTCGCGCGAGTCGGTCGTCCTCCAGAAAATCGCCGCGCTATGGGTGCCGCTGGTCGTCCTGAACGTCGCCGTCCCGGCCATCGTCTACGTCGGGGCGCTCGTCATCGGCGAGTCGTTCGACCCCGTCGCGCTCGCGATGGTCCACCTGCTCTCGATTCCCTACCTGCTGGTCTGTGCCGGAATCGGTCTCGTGCTCTCGGTCGCTCTCGGTCGACCGCGAACTGCGAGGGCGACAGCGATAACGCTCGTATTCGTGCTCTGGTTGGTCGACGCCGTCTCTGGACTGGATACTGACCTCGAGTGGGTTGGCACGGCGGCCCCGAGCCGGTACTACGACGAGACGGCGATTCTGGTCCGCGAGGAGTACGCCTTCGCGGATGCCGGCGTCCTCCTGGCGGCGTTTCTCGTCTTGCTCGCCGTCGCCATCGCCATCTTCGTTCGCCGGGATATCTGATCCCATGTGGCGATTCCAGACTGGGGCACAACGTTCAGCAAATTCTGAACGAGGGCCCGGGCTATATCGAATCCGTCCGCGTACGCTCGAGTGATGACATCGAATCGACGTGACATCCTCGAGTTCGTCGGCGCGACGGCGACGGCAACGATGGTCGCAAGTGGACTCGCAGGCTGTGTCGGCGTCGAAGCACAGGAACCCGATGACATGCCAGCGTACACCCAGTGGCTCGCACTCGAGGACGACGGCCTCGAGTTCGTGGCTGTCGACTGGGCCGCTCTCGAGGGATACGTCGAAGATGAACTCGCGGCCGTGCAGCCGGGTGCCGAGGAGGAAACAGTGCCGCCAGAGTACGAAGCGGATCCGATGATCGCCCCCGTCTCCGAGGGATTGCTCGAGGCGTACTTTTTCGTTGGATTCGATCTCGCCCAGTACGGCCTCGGCAGACTTCTCGAGGTCGACGCGTTCGAGTCGACCGTCGCGGAACTACTGTTGACCGACGACGCGCTGGTCGCAACCGGAGAGATGGACCGTGACGAACTGGACAGCCAGCTAACCGGCGAGCCAGCGCTCGAGTTCATCCAGGAGTTCGAGCAGACGGATGAAATCGGCGAGTACGATGTGTATGAGACGGTCACGACTGACGACGATGCTGACGACAATGCAGCGATTGGTGTCGCTGACGACGCGCTCGTGGTCGTTCCCGGCGAGGAAATCACCGCGAGCAGCGACGATCCAACGACGGCTCTCGAGGCGACGATTGCTGTCGGAGCGGATGATGCTGACCGAGCAGTCGATGATTCAGAGGCGGTCGCGTGGCTGGTCGAAGCCGCCGGCGACGGCGATGTTGCTGTCGGGCAGTACGGGGATCGAATGGACGCGGGCGACGACGAGGGCCTCGTCAACCTCGCGTTCGAAGCGTTCGACGGACTTGCAGACGCCGATGGCGTCGTCTCGTCGCTGTCCGTCGAAGACATGGAAACGTCTACCGGCGACTTCGCGGCACTCATCGACGACCCCGACGAGGACTCACTCGAGGAGATACTCGGCGCGTCGGCGGACGAGCGCTCAATCGACATCGAGGGGGATCGAGTCACCGCGACGGGAACCTGGACCGAGCCGAACTGAGGAGCGTCAGCTTTCTGGGGTAACAATCGGTTCACTGCGGACTCGAGCGATGGCGTCTCCGACCGACGACGACACCAAGAAACAGCACGTACACGACCAGCGCGCCCGCCATCGCCGAGAGCACGCTCGAGGGAGCGACAATTGCACCCGCAAGCACAGTGCCGAGTGCGAGAGCGACGGCGGCCGTCTGCACTGATCGACGCTCCCAGTACGCGCGAACGGTGTCAGCGTCGCGAGCGGCGAGAGCCTCGAACGCGAGCGTGGCGAGACCGCCAAGCGCGAACGCGTGACTCGAGAGGCTGGCGTTCGTCAGGACAAATCCAACAGCGACAGCGACGAGAACGAAGCCGGTGAGCGCGGCGTCAGTTCGAGCACCCATGCGCCCGCTACTCGGCGTCGTACAGCCGCGCGCCCTCGCCGACGTGTGTCTGGTAGGCACGGCTGTCGATTCCCACGTCGTTGAAGGCCTCGAGCATGGCCGAGGCGACGGCGCGCTGGTCGTCTTCGTAACAGACAGCCAGAATGCCTGGACCCGCGCCACTGACAGTGACGCCGGTTGCCCCGGCCTCGAGAGCGGCCTCGTGGACGCGTTCGTAGCCGTCGATCAGCGCGGTTCGTTTGGGGGTGACAATTTCGTCGGCCATGCCGCGTCCGACGAGTTCGGGGTCGTTTCGGGTCATCCCGACCGAGAGCGTGGCCGCGTTGCCGACGGTGGCGACGACGTCGCCGAGTGGCGCGCTGTCGGGGACGACACCGCGGGCGTCCCGCGTCGAGACGGTCGTTTCGGGGAGACAGGCGACAACAGGAATCTGCGTATCAACCTGCGTGACGCCATCGGCAGTCGCGACGGTGAAGCCGCCGAGCAGCGAGGGGGCGACGTTGTCCGCGTGGGCTTCGCCGGAGACGAGCGCCTCGCCTTCAGCGGCAATTGGAACGAGTTCCTCGCGCGTGAGCCCGCGGTCGTACAGTTCGTTCAGGGCGACGGCCGCGGCCGCGGCGCTTGCAGCCGACGAGCCGAGTCCCGAGGAGGGACGAACGCCCTTGTCGATCTCGATTCGGGCTGGTGCATCGAGTGCGTCCGCGACGGCCCCGACGGTGTTCTTGTTGGGGTCTTCTGGGATGTACTCGCTCCCAGCGCCGCTGACGGAAATCGTCGTCTTTGGGGCGCGTTCGACCCGAACGACGTCCGCGGGCGTCTCGAGCGCGATTCCGAAAACATCGAAGCCACTCCCGAGATTCGCACTCGTCGCTGGCGCCCGCACGGTGAGCATGCCGATTTCTTGCCAGAGTGCAGGCAAAAAGGTAGCGAACGACGACGGCCATCACAGCTCGCTCGAGTCACGACCGAACAGCGACTCGAGACTGGCGTCTCGGAGGCCGTGAGTCAGTCGTCCGCGCTCGTCTCGTACTGGGGCTCTGGCCCACCAAATCGACCGAATCCGGAGAGCAAGCCGACCGAGAGAACGGCACCGGCAAGTGCGAACGCGGCGATGACGAGGAAGAAGGCACTGACTGAGAACTCCCCGAGGACGAAGCCGCCGACAGCGATGCTCGCCGATCCGAACCCGAACTCGCCGAGATAGGTGTAGCCATAGGAGAGCCCCCGCGTGTCCGGAGGCGTATACACTGCGACAGCGTCCTGATAGAACGGCTGGATCGCAAAGAGGAAAAAGCCGAAGACGCCACAGAGCGCGACGACGGCGAGCAGACCCATCTGCATCACAGGGATGAACGCGAGCGCGAGAACGACGAACACGGCGAACAACGCGACCAATCCGCGCGCGGGTTCGACCCGGTCTGTCAGCTTCCCGCCGACGTACTGGCCACCCATCCCGACCACGAGCAGACCGACGTAGATGTAGTGACTCGGCTCGATCCCCTCGAGACCCTCGGGAATGACCAGTCCGTCCATCGCTGGCAGGTCGTGCAGGATTTCGGGGAGGTAGGTCAGCATTCCGCGGTAGTACAGCCCCTCGAAGGTGACGATGACGAACACGAGTGCAAACGCGCTCGCGAACAGCACGCGTGAGTTTTCAGTGAGATCCGACAGCGACAGCGCTTCGTCCGCGCCGGCGTCGATGTCGTCCTCGACGGCCGCGGTCGGATCGAAGTCGGCAGTCAATCCGTAGAGAACGGCGAGAATGCCGGGAATTGCGAGGATCGCAGTGACGAGTTGCCACTCGAGGAAGATTAACAGCGTCGCGGCGACGAACGGGCCGAGCGCGATGCCGACGTTGCCGGCGATGCCGTGCCACGCAAAGACGGTGCCGCGTTCTTCGACGCCGGTACTGATCAGTGAGAGTCCGGCGGGGTGGTAAACCGATGCAGCGATACCCCAGAGCACGAGGCCAACGCCGACAGCGTAGATCGAGGTTCCAAGCGAGATAATAAGAAACGCGAGGCTCATGCCCGCGAGACAGAGGAGAATCAGGCGCTTGGTCCCGTAGCGGTCCGCGAGGATGCCGCCCGGCAGTGCGCCGAGTCCGAACGGTGCGTATCCGAGCGCGACGACGAGCCCCAACAGCGCAACGCTAACGTCGAACTCCGCCAGCCAGACGACCAGCAAGATCGGAATCGACGTTTCGAACCAGTGGACCAGCGCGTGGCCGGTCATCGTAAAGCCAGCTATCGACCGATCATTTGCGTCCATACTCGAGTGTTCGAACGGCGACTCTCCGCATACTTAGCCGCTTGGAACTGCAGTCGCCGGAGTCCATGATGGTTTCGTGGGTAAAACATCGGTTTCAGCCTGCGCCAGTGTTTAGGCCAGCACCGAGAGAACGCCAAGTAATGAAGCGTAGAGCGATTCTGGCCGCGCTCGTGTCAACGGTGGGTGCGACTGCCGGCTGTGTGGACGGCTCGGGGCCTAATTCAGCCAACGGTTCCGGAACAGGTAACGATTCGACGGCCGACACAGTCGCCGGACACTTCGATAGCGGTCCGGATCGACCAGCGTGTGACGTCGATTCAGCGACTGTCGAGGTCCAACGCGGCGACGAAACGCGCGACGCCGAGACCGCAGCGACGAGACCGTATCCAGATCCACCGACAGCAGTTGCAGAGGACGACCTTCTCGAGTACGTCGAATCGTTCGACCACGCCTTCGTTACGCAGTCGATCCTCTGTGATCAATCGCAGTCGGAAGAGATCCTCCAAATCGGCTACAGCCTCGAGACTTACGAACGGATCGACCGGGACGACGACATCGAAATGATCGTCCTCCTACGGGCAGCCGGTGCGACCAGCGGCGTCGGTGAGGACGGCTACGAATGGCAAACGGATCTAGGACTCTCCGGCGTCGTGTACGCGGTTGACGACACTGGGCTCGCCAGAGCCGAGTTCCGTGAGGACGGGGCCGCGGACGCAGACGAACTGGACGCAAACGCTCCCGATCCGCTCGAGGATGGGACACTCGTTGCGGCCTTCGAGTGAGCAGTGCAGAATACGTTAGTCGTCAGACTCGGTCTCGTCTACGCCGACCGCCTGTGAAACGTCAATTTCGTCGTCGTCGGGTTCATCCTGCCCGCCGACGATCAGTTCGCCGTCGTCGGTTTCGACGTAAACATCGTCTGCGAAGCCGCCCTTCGCGTGGGGGTGGTTGGGGTTCTCGAGCAGTTCGGGCGTCGACGGCGCATCCGGCAGGCCCTCCGGCGGCGCGAACTGGCCGAGCGGGTCGTCGATGGTGATCTCCCACGTTTCGAAAAAGTCCTGGTAGCGCTCGTAATGGGCCTCGAGTTCCTCGGCTGGGAACTCCATCATCTCAGTCCAGCCGTGATTATAAAAGTCGAAGTTGGCCTGGATGTGGGTTATTTCGCGGGCTTCGGCTTCGGAGTAGCCATCTTGGAGCGCGCGGAGGTAGGTGTCGACCGTCGCATCGAAGAGGCCATCGAGGTGGGCCTCGCGCTCGTCCGCGCGGTCCGGGTCGGCCTTCCCGAGGAAGATACGCGTATGGAGTCGGACGAGGCCGGATTTGGCGACCGAGCGGACGACGGGCGTCTCGAGGGCTTTTCTCGAGGCGAAGTGGCGTGCGTTCTGGTGGAGTTTCATACGCGGGTCGTTAGGCGGGGAGGGTAATGAGCGATGGGGGAAACAGTGAAACCTGTTCTGTGGTCCTGTATCGTCACGAATGAGACACTACCGTGACGAATACGTGGTTGGAACCGAACGGTTTCGGTCAATAGTCGGAATCGGTGGTATTTCTGGAAGAGTATCCAGTCGAACCGACCAATCGTGTGACTACCATGGTACAGTGAGGCAAAATAGACGAGATAGCAATCCACTTTAACCCGCATTACGAACGGTCCGAATATGACAGAGTACGTCATCATCGGTGACGGGATCTCGGGTAGTTCGGCCGCCGAGACCCTCCGGGAAGAAGCCCCGGACGCGAAGATTACCGTCATCACCGATGAGGGGGAGGCACTGTACAACCGCATCCTCATCAAAGAGCACGCGAAAGGAAAGCTCCCGGAAGCACCGATTTCGATTCACGAAGAAGACTGGTATGCCGAGCGAGATATCGATCTCTCGCTGAATACGCACGTCACGACGGTCGATACCGACGAAAAGGTCGTCCGCACGCACGAGAAAGACGATATCAGCTACGATAAGTTGCTGATCGCGACCGGTGGAACGCCGACGCAGTTGCCGGTCGAGAACAGCGACGCTGATGGCGTCCACCACTTCTGGACCTTCCAGGACGCCCGCAAGATCCGCGAGAGCGCAGAAAACGCCGAGGATGCAGTCATCGTCGGTGCCGGCTTGCTCGGCATCGACTTTGCCGCAATCTGTGGTGCACAGGACGTCAACGGCAAGTACCTGATGCGCGGCGATCGCTGGTGGCGCTACGCGCTGACCGGCGACGGCGCAGAAATCATGCACCAGGCCATGCGCGACGTTGGTGTCGAACCCGTCTTCGACAGCGGCGTCGATCACTTCGAAACCGATGACGAGGGCACAGTCACCGCCGCCGTCGATCCGAACGGCGACCGGTACGAGTGTGACTTCGCTGGCGTCGCTATCGGGCTGACGTTCAACACCGAGTTCCTCCACGACGTCGACATCGAACAGGACAACGGCATTGTCGTCGACCAGTACATGCAGACCAACCTCGAGGACGTCTACGCGGCTGGAGACATTACCCGCTTCTACGACGTCTTGCTCGGTGAGCAGGCCCAAAACGGCTCCTGGGGATCGGCGAAAGAACAGGGTCGGGTCGCTGCGATCAACATGGCTGCGGATGACGAAGCCGAGGAGTTCGAGTGGGTTTCCTCGTACTCCATTACACACTTCGACTTCCCATTCCTCTCGTTCGGTCACCCAACGCTTGGCGACGAGCACGCCGAACGCCGCTACAGCGACACCGAGTGGCGACGTGTCGCGTTCAAAGACGGCAAGATTGTTGGCGGCGTCCTCATCGGCGACCTCTCCCCACAGAGCAAGTTCAAACAGCTCATGCGCGAACAGCGTGCGGTCGCAGACCAGGCCGACGTGCTCCTCGAGAAGCAAGTCGACCTAGACAATCTTGCGCCGTCGCAGGAGCAGTAACTCCCCCTCGATCTGATTGTCTCCGGTCTCGGCGCTGGACTTCCGAGATCATACCCAGTGCCGGTAGGCACGGACAGTTCGTGGGTACCATGTGTTCACGCACCGATGATGATGTTGTGTTCCTCTGATAGAGAGTCTCGCCCACACCTCGGGATTCTCGAGTAATTCTGGGTAGTAGTGCAGCCTCGAGTGGTGACGCACGCGATGGGGGCTTGCAAGAGTAACCATTGCTTCAAAAGGGATGGCAGGGGTACGCATGTGAGAGACACGCACATGAGTACGAAAACGCCGAGTAAGGCGGATATACTGCGCCCAATTCAGGAGACCTCGAGTACGTACTACATCCTGGTTGCGGTGGCTGGGTTGGCATTTGCCGTGTTCCTCATCGGCTGGTTCTATCAGTTGTACGAGGGGATGGTTGTCACCGGCCTGTCGGATTGGGGAACTGGTGGTGGGGTGACCTGGGGTGTCTACATTGGGGCGTTCATCTGGTGGGTTGGAATCGCACACGGCGGCATTATCCTCTCAGCCGCGGTTCGGCTGCTTGGGATGGATCGATACATGCCGGTGGCACGGCTTGCAGAAATGCTGACGCTTGCTGGACTCTCTGCGGCCGGGTTCTATGTTATCGTTCACATGGGCCGACCGGATCGAATGGTGACCAGCGTGATCGGGCACTATCATATTACGGTGAACAACTCCCCGTTGGTGTGGGACGTCACGGTCATCACGGCGTATTTCGTCCTGACGGCGACCTATCTGTCCTTAACACTGCGCTATGATATTATCCGGCTTCGTGACCAACTGCCGGATCACTTCGGGCCGATTTACAGCATGCTGACGATCGGCTACTCCGAAGAAGAAGATGTAATCGTTCAGCGCATGGTCTGGTGGCTCGCGCTGGCGATCATCATCATGGCGCCACTCCTGCTTCACGGCGGGGTGATTCCGTGGCTCTTTGCCGTCTTACCGACATACCCACGCTGGTTCGGCGGGGTGCAAGGACCGCAGTTCCTAACGATTGCGCTGACCTCGGCAATCAGCGGCGTGATTATTCTCTCAGCGGCGTTTCGACGTGCCTATGATTGGGACCACATCATCACCGACGACATCTTCCGCGGCCTGTTGCTCTGGCTTGGCTTCTTCTGTCTGCTCTTTCTCTGGCTCCAACTGCAGCAGGTCACGACTGGCTCGTTCTCACCACCCGTTGACCTCGGCATCGCCTGGATCGCCACCCTCGAGCATCCAGCCTACATTTTCTCGATGACACTGGTCGCAGTCGTCCTCGCATTTATCTTCGCGACGACGATTCGGCCGGCGCTGTTTACGAAAACGCGAGCAATCATTTGCGCCCTTGCCGTCCTCACCGCAACCTTATTCGAGAAGGTGTTGTTCGTAATCGAGGGCTTTTTTCACCCCTCCTTCGAGATTTATGCGGCGACACCCGGCATCTATGTGCCAAGCCTAATCGAAATAGCCTCGATCACTGGGACGATCGGAATGGTCTCGCTGTTCTTCCTGACCGTTGCAAAGATCGTCCCCGTCGTCGAACTGCACGCAATCGAGCATCTCCGCGCCGAACACGACGACTCAAGTACACACGAGGATCAGACCCACTGAACGCAATTGCATGGGCAACAACAGTTCAACACCCGGCGCGCTACAGTTCCAGTGCCTCGAGCAACTGGTCGATATCGGTACGGTTGTTGACCGCGTGGACGGACACGCGGATCGCCTCCGGGTTGGGAAGCGAGCGAACGACAATCCCGTGCTCGGCAAGTTGCTCGACAGTCGCCCCGGGATTGGGAACGTCAATCGTTACGAGGCCCGACTCAGCCTGGCGTGGACTGAGGAGGTACTCGTCGGGCACACCAGCGACGAGTCGATCCGTCAGCCGGGCGATTCGATCGCGAATCCGCTCGAGGCCGATTCCAGTCAGCAGGTCGATTCCCGCGGTTAGACCGGCGTAGGGGACCGGACTCGAGGTGCTGACTTCAAATCGTCGTGCGTCGGGATGGTAGCGATACGCTGAGTCTGGATCGTCGGGGTTCTCGACGCTTCGGTAGCCAATTGCTGGCGGTGTGAGCCCGTCTGCAACGTCCTCGCGAGCGTAGAGAAAGCCGGAGCCAAACGGTGCAAGCAGCCACTTGTGGCCCGCGCCGACGACGAAATCGGCGCCCCATCGGCGAACGTCGACCGGGCGCTGGCCAACCGCTTGGACGGCGTCGGCAATCACCTGCGCGTCGGCGTCGTGAGCAATATTGACGAGTTCGGTGATCGGCAAGCGCGTCCCGTGGGTCCAGGTCAGCGAACTCACACAGAAGACCGTTGCCTCGCGTGCGACCGCCTTGACAGCCTCGAGATTGAGTCGCCCGTTCGTCGTCTCGAGCACGCCCACATCGATATCGCGTGTGCGCTCGAGGCGTTGCCACGGCAAGATGCCTGCGGAGTGCTCGAGGTCGGTTCGGACGACGAGATCATCCGGGCCTATAGTAACAACTGCAACGATTTACACACTGATCGCCGAACTGTCTGGCGATCAGGTGTGCATTGACTTGCAGTGGCTACTATAACTCGAGTGCGCCAGCGATGCGGTTGATGCCGTCGGTGGTGCTCTCGGTGAGTGCGATTTCTGTCGGCGTTGCGCCAAGCAGGTCGGCGACGGCGGCCCGCGTGTCGTCGTAGCTGTCGAACGCTGCCGGGTACTGCCCACCCTCGCCGGGTGCCTCGTACTCGTGGGCGGTGAGCGTCGTCTCAGCGGCCGCAACTACTGGCGTCGGACTCGGGCCGCTTGCACCCCAGTTGCAGTAGACAGTCGACTCGAGGGCGGGAATCCTCGCACGGAGTTCGCTCGGGTCCATTGGACTGCCTTCGGCCGCGACCGTGTTCGGTGTATCGCCTGCTACGTGTGGCAAATTTGCCTCGAGAACGGGGGATGGAGCCATAGAGCGTGTGACAGGGTGCCTGGCTCCGGGCGGGTAGTCCACACCGAGTACCAAAACTGTATTGCCCACCGACAGCACGCGGATCAGGACGGATGCTGATGGCGAAGCTGTTCGCCAATCTGGCTGGGTACCGGCGTCAAGCAGTCTTTGCACTTCCACGTCGGGTAGGTACCAGTCCGTTCTTCGATGAGATCCTGACGGAATCGGAGGGTCGCACCACAGGTGCACCTATGGGTTTGCTGGGACATACGACGACTACGGTGAGGACAGACAAAAATCTCCCGAGCAGCAGCGATGCGTCCGTGACCTATGCGCCGTCGGAGCTGTCTCCGTCGTCGACCTGCTCAGCGATATCAGCCGCAGGTTCGCCATCATCCTCGAGTGAGGTTTCAACGGCGTCGTCAGCCTCGCTATTCGCGTTGGCAACGGCTTCGGCAAGCGTCTCGCGGTCGTCGAAGTACACCGGGGCATCGGCGTCGACTTCAAACTCGACGATTTGCTGTACGGCTTCTGCTGGTTCCTCGACGGTTGTTTGGAGGTCTGCTGCGAGTTCGGTGTAGTTCGCCGCAAGGTCCTGAAACGCCTGCATGCGAGCCTGTTTGGCCTCGACGACTGCCTGCTTTTCCTCGAGTGTCGTCGCGAGCGCCTCGGCTTCGGCGAGGTCGACATCCTCGCTGCCCGGCTCAGTCGTCGAGGATGGCCCCGCCGTCCCCTGCGTGTTCGGCTGGCTCTCGAGTTGCGAGCGAATGTCGGAGACCATTGTGTCGATTTCGTCCAGCAACTCGTCGGCTTCCTCGGCCATTGTTTCGACATGCCCGGAGAGGAGTCCGGCCTGTGTCCGACAGTACTCGACGAACTCGCCGACCGACGGCGTTGGCTCGGTGTCGTCGCCCATGGGCAGCCATTTGTAGCCCCGGACGAAGTCACTTTGGTCACCGCGGTCACAGAAGCGTGCAGTGCTAGCATCGGTCACTCAATTCGGGTTTCAGGCTCGTTAAGTTGCTCGGGCCACTGATACACCTACAATGTATCGCGTATCGTATCGCGTAATCGAGCTGTCACCACGAGACGGGACATCCAAGACATGAGCAAGGAGTACATCGAGGTACGCGGGGCAGAAGAGCACAATCTCAAAGACATTGACGTGACGATTCCGCGCGAGTCATTTACCGTCGTCACCGGTCTCTCCGGTTCGGGGAAATCATCGCTTGCGTTCGAGACGATCTACGCCGAAGGCCAGCGTCGCTATATCGAGAGCCTCTCGGCGTACGCTCGGAACTTCCTCGGCCAGATGGACAAACCGCAGGTCGAGACTGTTGAGGGGCTCTCGCCGGCAATCTCCATCGATCAGAAAAACGCCGCGAACAACCCGCGCTCGACGGTGGGGACCGTCACGGAACTTCACGACTATCTCAGACTTCTCTACGCCCGTGTCGGCACCCCCCACTGTCCTGACTGCGGTCGCGAAGTCGGCGAGCAGTCGGCTCAGAACATGGTCGAGCGCATCCTCGAGTTGCCCGAGGGAACGCGAGCCAAACTCGCCGCACCGGTCGTGCGCGACCAGAAAGGGGCCTTCGAGGACCTCTTCGAGGAACTCGTCTCGGAGGGCTACTCCCGCGTCGAAATCGACGGCGAGGAGTACGACCTCACCCTCGACGACCCCGACCTCGATGAGAACTTCGATCACACCGTCGACGTAATCGTCGACCGCGTGAAAGTCTCCGCCGAGGATCGCCCGCGCATCATCGACAGCGTCGAAACCGCACTCGAGGAGGCCGACGGCGTGATGAAAGTCATCCTCCCCGATGCACCCGAAGAAGCCGCTCGAGACCTCGGCGAGGAGGCTCGACGAACGGGTGCGCTTGGCGACGAGGCCGAAGCGGATGACCGATTTGTCGTCGAGTTCTCGAAGGATCTGGCCTGTACGCACTGTGGCATCGACGTCCCAGAAATCGAGACGCGCTCGTTCTCGTTTAACTCGCCCCACGGGGCCTGTCCCGAGTGTGAGGGACTCGGCGAGACCAAAGAGATTGACGAGTCACTCGTCGTTCAGGACGAATCCAAGTCACTGAAGAACGTCTTCGAGCCCTGGAGCTACAACCGGTCCTACTACCGCACGCGACTCGATGCAGTCGCTGCACACTTTGACATTCCACTGTCGACGCCATTCGAAGACCTCGAGGAGGATATTCAGCAGGCGTTTCTCTACGGCACCGACGAGGAAGTCGTCTTCAAACGCAGCACGAAAAACGGCACCCGGCGCAAACAGAAGCGCTTCGAGGGCGTGATTCCCAATCTGGAGCGCCGATACATCGAAACGGACTCCGATTCGACCCGCGAGCACATCGAGGACTACATGTCCGCGACGGAGTGTCCGTCCTGTGACGGCACCCGACTCAAGCCCGCCTCCCGCGCCGTTCTCGTCGACGAGACGGCGATCACCGAAATCAACGCCCTGAGCATCGGCGACGCCCTCGCACACTTCGAATCGCTCGAGGCGGACCTCACCGAGCGCGAGAAGGTCATCGCCGAGGAAATCCTCAAAGAAATTCGCGCGCGACTGGGCTTCATGGATGAGGTCGGCCTCGAGTATCTGACCCTCGACCGCGAGGCTGCAACGCTCTCCGGTGGCGAGAGCCAGCGCATTCGGCTTGCAACCCAGATCGGTGCCGGCCTCGTGGGCGTGCTCTACGTCCTCGATGAGCCCTCGATTGGCCTGCACCAGCGGGACAACGACCGCCTGCTCGATACACTCGAGGAACTGCGCGATCTGGGCAACTCGCTAATCGTCGTCGAACACGACGAGGAGACGATGCGCCGGGCAGACAACGTCATCGACATGGGGCCTGGTCCCGGCAAGCGCGGCGGCGAGGTCGTCGTCAACGGCTCCGTCGACGACGTGAAACAGTGCGAGGAGTCAGTGACTGGCGACTACCTCTCGGGACGCAAGCAGATTCCAGTACCCGAGGAACGGCGTGATCCAGAGGGGGCACTCACGATTCAGGGTGCCCGTCAGCACAATCTCGCAGACCTCGACGTGGATATCCCACTGGGCTGTTTCACCGCGATCACCGGTGTGTCTGGCTCCGGAAAATCCACGCTCATGCACGACGTGCTCTACAAGGGTCTCGCGCGCCAGATGAACGACAACACGAGCGTGATTCCCGGCGATCACGACCGCCTCGAGGGCCTCGAGGAGATAGAAACGGTGCGCCTGATCGATCAGTCGCCGATTGGCCGCACGCCGCGGTCGAATCCCGCGACCTACACCGGCGTCTTCGACCACATCCGCGACCTGTTCGCCCAGACGAAACTGGCGAAACAGCGCGGCTACGAGAAGGGACGCTTCTCCTTTAACGTCAAAGAAGGACGGTGTGAGGAATGTGGCGGACAAGGCACTGTCAAAATCGAGATGAACTTCCTCTCGGACGTCTACGTCCCCTGTGAGGCCTGCGACGGCGAGCGCTACAACAATGCTACGCTCGACGTGACCTACAAGGACAAGACCATCTCGGACGTCCTCGATATGGAAGTCGGTGAAGCCTACGACTTCTTCGAGGCGAACTCCCAGATCCGCCGTCGCCTCAAACTGCTGAAAGACGTCGGCCTCGACTACATGACCCTCGGCCAGCCCTCGACAACGCTCTCGGGCGGGGAGGCTCAGCGGGTCAAACTCGCCGAGGAGTTAGGAAAGAAAGATTCTGGCGAGACGCTGTATCTGCTCGACGAGCCCACAACTGGCCTGCACCACGAGGACGAGCGCAAACTCATCGAGGTGCTCCACCGACTGACCGACAACGGCAACACCGTCGCCGTCATCGAACACGAACTCGATCTCGTGAAAAACGCCGACCACATCATCGACCTCGGCCCTGAAGGCGGCGAACACGGCGGCGAACTCGTCGCGACCGGCACCCCCGAAGACGTCGCCCGACTCGAGGACTCACACACTGGTCGCTACCTGCGTGATCTCCTTCCGAAGATCGATCTCGAGGGGCCACGTGGGGAACGTGTCGAACCGGTGTCGGCACCGATGGACGACGACTAGTCGTACTTTCGAAAGCCCATATCGCGGGCCATTTCTCGAAATGACTGGCGACACAGCCAGATATCGTACTTGCCAATAAGCCCTTGTTCGCGCCCAGTTGCACGACAGACGCGGGCGTTTCCAGTCGGTTCGTCCGCTGTATTCGCTGGTTGATCGTTCGTATTACTCATTGACATCCTCCGGGCTGATTGTGAGGGGCGTAGTGCATCGTCATCGGTACTACCGCGTCCGGATGCAAATATGTTGTTAAAATCATCTCTCACGTTCACAATATGCCATCGGCTCGAGTCACACTCGAACCGACGATGGCTCGCTCGCATTCTCGGCCTCCTCGAGCAGATCACAGATGAGCGTCCCGGCGCGACGAGCGCCAATCACGTTTCGAGCGAACGGGCCGAGAACCTGCTGAGCAGGCGCGCCAGTGACGATGAGTTGCGATAGCGAGCCATCCGCTCGTCGCCAGCGAAGTGTTTCATCCTCCAGAACCGGTGCCCCACGGTGACCAGTCTGGAGCGTCGTCCCTTCCCGCAGGGCTCGAAACAACGGGCCGTCGTACGGCGAGTCAAACCCAGTTGCACAAATGACGTGGTCAAGACACAGCGCCCGGCCGTTCTGACAGGAGACGACAACCGGGCCGCCGGTCGCAGTGAGGGCAGTAATTTCAGTTCGCTCGAGTGTGACTGCCCCCTCATCCAGTGCCCGTCGGAGGCGACGGAAGACGTGCGGTGGCATCGCCCCATCGTACCGTGCGCGACGAACGAGTTGGGCGCGAGCACTCGAGGCGGGCGGGAGGTCATGCAGGTCGGCGAGTGCCCCCGAAAAGTGCATCCAGTCTGTGTCGGCCTCGAGCGATTCGACCGTGAACGGACTGCGAGCAAACAGGGTTACGTCACGCCCGGGTCGAACAAGACTCGTCGCAACCTGGGCGGCTGTAATCCCACCGCCGACGACACCGACCGACGCAACCTCCTCGAGAGCCGCTGGATCGTACTCTTGGTCCCAAACGTGAGTCACCGGCGCTTCCGGGCGGTCTCGCGCCCATGTAGGCATCGTATACGATCGACCGTGACCGACGGCAAGCAGACACCAGCGGGCAGTATAGACGCCTGCTGTGGTCTCGATTTCAACGTGATCGCCTGCATCACCAATGTCTGTAGCCGCTGCATCGATGACGAGATTCTCGAGGTCGTATCGTTCACAGCACGCCTCAGCATGGTCGAAAAACAACGATACAGTTGGGCGGTCCGCACCGACCGAACTTGAGACGAGTTCGGTTTCACGACCGCAACTGCGGGCGAAATCTCGGAGGGAAAACGGATCGCTATCGACGTGGTGGACGAACGGTGATCGAAGTTCAGTCATTCCACACTGGCGGCACTTTCGCCGAAACCCGCCAAGAATGCCATCCGGTTCGATAATTTGCAACGCCGACCGTGGAACGAGCCCCGCCTCGAGCAGCCGAATCGCGAGGTGAACACCCTGGACGCCACCGCCGACGATGGTGACAGTACTATCGGCCATTAGTGTATTAACTTAGTTGAGCTATTTAATAACTATGCACAATACGAGGTGTTGAAGTAGTACTATCAGTCGTTGGTATTCGGTCGGACGAGAACCACTTCATTTGAATCCGAACGATTACCGGGGCCGACACGAAAGAGCGACCAATGACCGAGAAAGACGCGTTTCGTCGCCGGCTACTCGGTGGCGGCCTTCTCTCGCTCGTGCTCGCTGGCGGGCTTGCCCTCAGCCTCGAGCCGACGGAGTTGCTGACCTGGCTTCCAACTGCGTGGATTGGCACGGGTGGTCTTGCCTTGCTTATCGCTGCCAGCGTCGAACGGCTACCGCTTGGTGTCACCACAATCGGCTGGCCGCGAATCGCCGCGGTCGGCCTTGCAATTCTCGCACTCGGCTCGAGTACGTTCGGTTTCGTGCAACTGCTCACTGGCGCGTCCAGTCTGAGCCTGGTCTATGCAGGCTTTGCCCTCGTCGCCGCGCTGGCGCTGTCGATCGTCACGCTCGAGTGTCTGCTCGGCGGGGTTGGGCTGGACGGCGAAACGTTTGCTGTGGAGTGACTGACAGCGCGAGCATGGCTTGTACGCAACTGTCTGTTCATCAGTTGCGGACAGTCAACATACATCATTATATATTATAAGCAATAACATTCACGGGATGACAACTCACGCGTGCCACCTCGATGGGGAAGCGGAAATCGACCGGCTGTTGGACGTGATGAGCAATCGACTGCGGCGAGCAGTCATCTATTACTTCGAAGAGCAAACTGAACGGACTGTCGAGTCACTCTCGAGTTTGGCCGCCTATCTCTCGGCGGTAATCCCCAGTCTGGCGACGAACGCCGCCAAAATCAAACTCATACACAAACACCTCCCGCAGTTGGAGACGACCGGCTGGCTCGAGTTCGATGGCAGAACGGAGACGGTGGTGTATCACGGCAATGACTACGCCGCGACACTCCTTGCTGACCTCCGCATGACCTTTACCGACGAACATGATGACTAGCACACATACTTCAGCCGGCCGATCCGTACACTAACGGCCGTTGCACGCATAGGAGGTGGTATGAGTGTCCACGTGGCGATTATCGGGGCGTACGGAAGCGCTGGCGTCGCCGCCGCAGACGAACTTCTCGAGCGTGACTCCGCAGTTGAGTTGACACTGATCGACGACGGCGACCCCGGCGGCGGACTGTGTATTCTCCGTGGCTGCATGCCGAGCAAGGACGTCCTCTCAGCAGGTCAACACCGGTATCAGGCTCGCCACGATGACCGACTCGAGGGCGTGCCAGAAATCGACCCGCAGGCGGTCGTTGCCCGCAAGGACGAACACATTTCAGGCTTTGCTGAGCATCGGCGCGAGCACGTCCACGACCTGGCCGGGCGCGACCGCGTCGAATTCATCCACGACACGGCTCGGTTCGTCGATGATCGAGTACTGGAACTCGAGGGAAGCGGCCGCCACCTCGAGCCCGACTACGTCGTCATTGCGACGGGGTCAGTGCTCAACATCCCTGATCTCTCAGGTATCAACGACGTCGAGATCGCCTCGAGTGCGGATGTCCTCGAGACGACCGCATTTCCGGATTCGGGAATTGTCATGGGTTTTGGCTACATCGGCCTCGAACTCGCGCCCTACCTGAGCGAAGTCGGCGGCGTCGACCTCACCGTCATCGAACACGATGAGTACCCACTCGATGAGATGGAAGCCGACTACGGCGAGACACTCCTCGAACTCTATCGTGACCAGTTTGGCATTGAGGTGCTGACCAACACCGACGAAAAACGCCTCGAGTCGACCGCCGAGGGTGGTGTTCGCCTGACCGTCGAGCAGGCCGGTGGTGACGGCAGCGGCGACGCCACAGCCGACAGCAACCCCGTCGAACGAACGCTCGAGGCTGACCAGCTCTACTGTTTCACCGGCCGTCGTCCCGCACTCGATGGGCTCGGACTCGAGCACACGAGCCTCGAGCCCGACGAGGGATGGGTCAGTTCGACGATGCAGGCTGCAGGCGACGAGCGCGTGTTCGTCGCCGGCGACGCAAACGGTCGGGAACCGATTTTGCACGTCGCCAAAGAGGAGGGAATTTCGGCGGCACAGAACATCCTTTCACACCATCGCGGCGAGGACTGCGAGCCATATACGAACATCCCACACCATGTCATCTTCTCCGGACTTGGCGTCTATCCGTTCGCCCGAATCGGCCATACGCCCGCGACGGTCGCTGAGACCGATATGGACGCAATCATCGTCTCACGCGAAGCGTCATCGGATGGCGTGTTCAAGACGAAGAACCATCCAGAAGGACGGGCAACACTGATCGTCAACGCCGAAACTGGAGACGTACTGGGATATCAAGGGCTGCATCTCCATGCGGACGTGATGGCCAAGACGATGCAGGTCGCCGTCGAGATGGGCCTCGACGTTCGTGACCTCCCAAAGCGGGCGTACCACCCGACAACGCCTGAGATTCTGGATGGGCTGTGGCGAGACGCCTGTGCCAAACTCGAGGACCGGGATGCCTGCGTTGAAGACGGCGATTCGCGGGATCTGG
The DNA here is from genome assembly GCF_011043775.1 of Natronolimnobius sp. AArcel1. Classification (NCBI taxonomy): domain Archaea; kingdom Methanobacteriati; phylum Methanobacteriota; class Halobacteria; order Halobacteriales; family Natrialbaceae; genus Natronolimnobius; species Natronolimnobius sp. AArcel1. The sequence goes on from NZ_JAAKXY010000001.1 coordinate 776,144, forward strand.
CGTTATAGCAACGCGACAGGGAGGTCCGACCGACCAGCCGTTCGGAGCCGGCGCAGACACTAGTCTGATTATCGATAGGTCGGTCCAAGAGACGACCATGCATTGGTGGAAATAACGCCACGAATACGTATCAGAGGCGATGTACGCCCTCAATAGCCAGCCGCGAGCTTTTTGTCGATGGAGTGGTAAACACACTCGTGACCGACGCGGTTCGACGCGCAACCACCGACGACGTTCTGGCAATCCACGAGACGGCCCGCAAGAGCTGGCACGCCGCCTACGACGACGTGCTGGGCACCGACACCGTCGATAGCGTCGTCGACGACTGGTACGCACTCGGCGACCTCGAGTCTGCGATCACCGACGCGAGCAGTCGCGATGACGTCGAGTTCGTCGTCGTCGAACCCGACGCTGACACCGACGGCGTCATCACGGAAAGCGACGGCGACGTTCTCACGGGACTCCAGCGCTGTCGCGCCTTTGCACACGTCGTCCCCTGGCCCGAGGACGCGGCCGTGGCCTACCTCGCTCGCTTCTACGTCCGCCCCGAGAGTTGGGGCGAAGGCGTCGGGACGGCCCTCCTCGAGCACCTCGAGACGACGCTCGAGGAATCATTCGACCGCATCCGACTGGCCGTCCTCGCGGACAACGACGTCGGCATCTCTTTTGCCGACTCGGCGAAGTTCGAACGAGTAGGCGCGAGGAAGACGGATCTCGGGGATGGACTCGAGGAGTACGTCTACGAAAAATCGCTGTGACCGAAAGCTGTGTGGCGTGTGACCAAACAACGACAACGGTTTTTTCGGCTCGGAAACACGACAACGTATGGACTGGACCGTTAGGCACGCGATTGCCGAAGACGCACCTGCTGTTCGCGAAATCGCCCGCGACAGTTGGCACGCCGCCTACGACGAGTTTCTAGGGGCCGAACAGGTCGAGGAGTTCACCGACGAGTGGTACGCACTCGGCGAACTCAAGGACTCGATTGCTGCCGCAAGCGAACGGGACACTGCGTCGTTTCTGCTCGCACGTTCGGGCGAGTCTGCTGTCGGCTTTGCTCACGCTGGCCCTGACCCCAACCACGACTCGAGTGCGCATCTGATACGTCTGTACGCTCGCCCGCGCGTCTGGGGCGACGGCGTTGGCACAGCCTTACTCTCGCGACTCGAGGACGAACTCGACGCACGGTACGAACGACTCCGACTCGTCGTCCTCGCGGACAACGACGTGGGGATTTCGTTCTACGAAGCAACCGGATTCGACCGCGTCGAGGCTCGAAGGTCGGATCTGGACGGGATTGATGGTGGGACACTCGAGGAGTACGTCTACGAAAAGTCGCTGTGAATTGTCGACGTCTCTATAGCGTCTTTTCAGCTTTGTCGTCATCGACGACTTCGATCCCGCGGTTGTTGACCGCCATCGGATCGAGGCCGACCTCCTGCAGGAAGTTCTTGTACTCGCGTTCGCACTGCTCGGCGTCTTTTTGCTTATCGCTCGCGCGGTCACAGAGTTTGATGAGGTTCTCCGGCACGTCGTTCTGGTAGACGATCCAGTGGTTGATCAGGTCCGAAAGCCGACGGATCGGACTCGTGAAGTGGCCGTAAATCTCGAAGTTCAGTGCGTGGTGGCCGCCGAAGGGATCGTTCATGTACTTCGCTCGCGGCATCACCTTCATCACCGCCCACTGAATCTTATCGAGTTGGCGACCGGGTGCCTCCTCGAGCGTGGCATTGACGGCTTTCCGGGGGTCGTCCCAGGTGCTGCCAGGGATCGACACGCCATCGAGGTCCTGAATTTCTTGCAGGGCTTTCGACCACTCGTCAGGGCTTGGCTGTGGGTGAACGCGATACATCGCCTCGACGCCGCGGTCCCACATCAGCGTGTGCGTGACGGCCTTGTTGGCCTTGAGCATACACTCCTCGATGATCGTGTGTGCACGGTCTCGAGCCGGGTTCAAGACGAGCGACCCGTCTTCTTTGCGCTGTTCGTGCATCTGGTCGGCGAGTTCGTGGACCAGGACGTTCTCCTCGTGCAGCGGTGCGTCAGGCTCGTCGAGGCGGTTCTCGGCCTGCGAGTAAGTGAGTCGCTCGTCCGAGCGGATAACCGACTTGTAGATCTCGATGCTCTCGTAGGAGAGATTCTCCTTGTCGAGGTGCATCTCAACGGTGTGTGCGAGGCGGTCCTCGTTGGGCACGAGTGAACAGACCGTCTCGGCCAGTACGGGCGGGAGCATGTGGATCGTATAGCCCGGCAGATAGACCGTGTTCGCGCGCTCGACGGCCGAATCCCACATCGCCGTCTCGGGGTTGACGTAGTGGGTCACGTCCGCGATGTGTACCCAGAGAACGTACTCGTCGTCGCGTTCTTCGACCGAAATCGCGTCGTCGAAATCCTGGGCGTCGATCGGGTCCGTCGTCCACGTCGTCAGGTCCCGCAGATCCTCGCGTTCGTCTGCCTCGTCTGCGATCTCCTGTTGGACTCCCTCGGTGCGTTCTTCGGCCTCATCGAGTACCTCCTGTGGGAAGCCATCCGGGATTTCGAACTTCTCGAAAAGTTCCTCGCGTTTGTTCTCGAGATGTCGCGCGAGGTCCTCGCTAATTTCGACGGACCCCTGACCTTCCGCCGTGCCGGCTTCGGCCTGGGCGTCTGCATCGTCACTCATACCACCGCCTACGGACGTGGTGGTGAAAGTCGTGTCGGGACGCCAGACTCAGTCGATCCATCACGATGACAATACATATTATCACTCAGACATGAACTGTGCGTAATGAGTGCGATTGCCCTCCGCAACGTACAGAAGCACTTCGGGAGCATCGATGCCCTTCGCGGGATCGACCTCGAGGTCGACTCCGGTGAGGTGTTCGGCTTTCTGGGGCCGAATGGGGCCGGCAAGTCGACGACAATCGACATCCTGCTACACTACACCCGCCCGAGCAGTGGCTCGGTCGAGGTCCTCGACCAGGACGTGACCACCGACCCGGTGGCCGTCAGAGAGCGCACTGGCATCCTCCCCGAAGGGTTCGCTGCCTTCGAGACGATGACCGGCCGCCAGCACCTCGAGTACGCCATCGAATCGAATGGGGCCGACGATGACCCGGACGTTCTTCTCGAGCGCGTCGGCCTCGAGGGCGTTGGTGACCGACTTGCACAGGACTACTCGAAGGGGATGACCCAGCGACTCGCACTCGCGATGGCGCTCGTGGGCGAACCCGACCTCCTGATTCTGGACGAACCCTCGACGGGGCTTGATCCCCACGGCGTCCGGCGAATGCGCGAAATTGTCCGCGCGGAACGCGACCGCGGCGCGACGGTCTTTTTCTCGAGTCACATCTTAGAGCAGGTCGAAGCCGTCGCCGACCGCGTGGGTATCCTCCGCGCCGGCGAACTCGTCGCGGTCGACACCATCGATGGCCTGCGCGGCGCGGTCGACGCCGATGCCGAACTGACGGTCGATATCGCCGAAGACCCAACAGATCTCGCACCCGAAATCGACTCGCTCGAGGGCGTTTCCTCGGTGATCAAACGCGACGGCGAACTGGTCGTCGCCTGTACGAACGAGGCGAAACTCTCCGTGCTCGACGAGATTCGCGCTGCTGGTGGGACGGTTCGTGACTTTACTACCGGCGAGGCCTCGCTCGAGGACCTGTTCGTCTCCTACACGGAGGGATCACGATGACTCGAGGCTGGCGACTGATCGCTCGCAAGGAGATCGGCGATGCGATTCGCAACCGACAGCTGTACTCGAACGCTGCGATGTTCGTCATCCTGTTCGGACTCGTGACGTACGTCCACGTCGGACAGGCACGCGAGGGCTTTGCCGACCCCGTTGACCTCGTGGGAGCACTCAACCTCTTTACGATCATGCTCGTTCCGGCAGTCGGGTTAATGCTGTCCTATGCAGTAATCGTCAAGCGCCGCGAGGATGGGCAACTGACGCTGCTGCTCGGGTTACCCCACGACCGGCGCGACGTCGTTATCGGGACCTACCTCGGCCGATTTGTGATCTTTGCACTCGCGCTCGTGGCCGGTGTCGTCACTGCGGCGATACTCGCGCTCGTCTTTCGCATCGAACTGGCGACCACTGAGTTGCTTGGCTTCACCGTGCTTGCAAACGCACTCGGACTCGCCTACATCGCTATTGCGATCTGTCTCTCGATGCTAACGCGCGACCAAACATGGGCCTCAATCGCTGCCTTTTGTACGTTCTTGCTGTTCGTCCTCGCCTGGCGATTCGTTCCCGAGGTGACGACGTACGTCGTCTACGGCTTCGAGATGCCCGCCCAGCAGCCATGGTGGTACGACTACGTCGGCGCACTCTCGCCGTCGGTTGCCTACGAGCGAGCCCTCGAGTTCGTCATCGACGAGGAGTTTGACCAGACACTGTCCGCGTTTGGCATGTTCGTACTCGCCGGGTGGGCCGTCCTCGCACCCGCAGCGGGCTATCTGCAGTTTAAAACAAGCGATCTCTGAGACGGTTTATTCCCACTCGCGGCGTTCTTCGACGCGATCTTGGCGTTCTTGGACAGTGAGCAGATACGCCCGAAGGAACGCCTCCTGATCACGTTCGCCGGCCTCGAGTTCGATCAGGAGATCCTCGAGACCACCGCGTGGGTGATGACAGAGGTCGCGATGACAGGTCTTACAGAGATATTCGAAGGCCTTGTCCTCGCGGTCCCAGCGGTTGCCGTACTTATCGTACTCACGGGCCATCGACCGGCCGGTCTCGTCGCCGCAGGCGAGGCAGGTGACCGTCGTCATCCGGTTTCGTGAGGACCAGGGCCACATAGAAGCTACATAGTCGCGTTACTATTTAGCGATTGTCACACGTTCGCATTGAACAGAGTCTCCGCTCGAGCGACCGGTTCGAAAGTCAACGGACTGCAGCGGGCTCACGGGGGTTGCTCGAGTGGGCTACCTGGGGCTAATTCTCCTGTTACATGCCGGTAGTACCGAACCCACAGGGCCTGCAGCGGGATAATAAGGAGCGGGACGAAAAACGCTACCGTGACGGTAACGGTAGCGACACCGATTGAAATAAGAAAGACGAGCGGTGCGAGCAGCCCCCGGATCGTGATTAGCATAGCCACCTGGTCGTCGATGGCGTCGCTGGTCATCCCGGTCCGCGCGGCGTAGGTCCAAATCGTCGAGAGGATAATTCCGACCAGCGCGAGGTTTGTCGCGTACAGCGACCAGGCAAACTGCGTCCCGTAGACCCCGAGAATCTCCGTTGGGTACGGAAGAAACGAAATCGAGAGCAAAAATAGCAGGTTTAACCAGAGTAAGACGCGATCGTGGCCGACAATGTGCTGAAAAAGGTTGTGATGGACAACCCAGTAGAGGCCAACGACGAGAAAGCTCAGGAGGTAACTGATGAGCAGCGTCTCCTGATCGGCGAGCGCCGCAGGTAACTCCGCCCCAGAGACGTCAGGAACGTTGAACTGGAGAATTAAAAGCGTCAGAACGATGGCGAAGACGCCGTCGCTCAGCCCCTCCATTCGATCCGTTCCGTCGCCACCAAGCATCCAGACCATACCGGTCTTACGCCTCGAGAGCGCATATATAGTAGCCACTGCAACTATTTACACGCTGATCGCCAGATAGGTCGGCGATCAGGTGTGCATTGACTTGCAGTGGCTACTATAGTGGTCGTCAACGGAGAACTCGACTCGAGTACGGACTGTCTCGAGCGCTAAGAATCTAATCAATTAAATGGATACGGGAGGTAGGGCCGGTATGCAGGTCAAATCGCGACATCACCTTCGAAGCGACGCTGTCTCGGATCTCGAGGATGCACTCGAAGCGCAGTTGGGCGTCGAACCCGCTGGAGACACCTACGAGCGGGTTGAATTCGAAGAAACTGATTGGGAAGTGATCTTGATCGATGGGGAGCCGCAGGTCGCCCATTTCGACGACGAGCCGTTTCTCACCGTCCGAGGGGCCAACGCCTACGAGCCTGAAAAGCGACTGGTCACCGTCGACGCTGGCGCAATCTCGTTTGTCAGCGACGGCGCAGACGTAATGCGTCCCGGCATTACCGAGGCGACTGACGACATCTCACCGGACGATCTAGTCGTTATCGCCGAGGAGTCTCACGGAAAGATGCTCGCGGTTGGACGCGCCCGCGTCAACGGCGATGAAATGGCCGGCAACGAGGGGAAAGTCGTCGATTCGCTCCACCACGTTGGCGACGAACTATACGAGTTTGCCGGATAGAGAAGAGATCAGTCGGCCGCCGAGTTTTCGGCCGTATCGATGACGTCAGTCGTCGGGAAGACGTGCCCAGTTTCGTGTTTCATACCTGCAAGTAAAATCGCACCAGCGAGCAGTGGCAAGAGCGCACAGACAGCGTAGATCGGCCAAAAGCCGACGGTTTCGACGAGCGGGAGAGAGACAAGCGGGCCGAGACCGCCGCCGATATCGCCGAGGACGTTGTTCGTGCCGGTCGCTCTCCCCATCCGATCGTTCGGCGTGAGATCAGCAAGCAGGGCAATAAGCGGGCCACTCGTTCCGCCCTGTCCGGCCCCGATGAGGACACAGGCGAGCGTCAGCGTCCAGACTGAATCGGCAATTGCGAGCAACAGAAAACCCACAGAGGATATCGCGACGAACACGAGCAACGTTGGCACGCGCGAGACGCGATTATCGCTCATATAGCCTCCGTAAAACATGAACACGGCCGCTGCGATCACCGTCACGGCCATGAAGATACCCGAACTTCCCTGCGCGTCGAAGCCGAAGACACTGATCTCGAGTTCGCCAAGAAAGAGCACGAGTGTAGCAAACAGCGCGCCGATATAGGCAAAGAGAATCGTGAAGTTAACGAGGCCGACGGTAAGCGTCGAGACAGTGTAATCGATCTCCCAGGGCTTGACCGAACGGTTGACCTCGCCTTCGACGTGCGTTTCTGGGACTGTTGCGAAGGCAAGCGCCGCAGCGAACAGCGAGAAGACGGTTGCGAGGACGAACGCGATCACATCACCAGGAAGCGAAAAGAGGGCGCCGTCAGCGACGTCGCTGACGATACCACCAAGGACGAGTCCGGTCGGGAAGCCAAAGATGCTCCCACCACGGATGAGGCCCATACTCTGGCCGCGCGAACCGCTTTGGCTCACGTCCGCAGCGATGGTGTACGCTGTTGCAAAGACGAGCGCGCTGCCAAGTCCCCAGATGATTCGGGCGAGCAGGAACCACGCCTCAGGCGCTGGTGCGACATATGCAATAACGTAGCCGAACGTCGCAAGTGCCTGGATCAACATCCCGACGACGAACGGTTTTCGCGTCCCAACCCGATCGACCAGGCTTCCTGCCGGCGCGTTCGCAAACAGCCTCGAGAAGCGATTCGCGCTCAGGATAATACCGACCAAAAACGGCGAGATACCGAGTACCTGCCCGAGATTTGGCAAGATTGGGAAGATGACACCGCCACCGAAGCCGACAAAGAAGGTACTCGCGATGACAGAGCCAATAACGAGGTACTCGCTGCGGCTGAGACCGCCCGCATCCTCACGCGACTCGTTTGTAGCCGATTCGTCAGTCGGTGCGTCCGCCCCGCTCATCGTTCGATCACGGGCCGAAGACAGCACAGAGTAGCGAATTTCGAGGGCGATACAACTGGCGAAACGCGCCGCGATAGCAGTCGCGAGGAGAGAGCCGAGTACGTAACCACGCTAGTTGACTGAGTGGTCAGTTAGCGTTTATGCATTTCGCTTGCCGATGACTCGTGACCGACGTTCACGACGGCTGATACGGAACAGGCAGACGTTTAGTCGCATGAGACGTCTCAGCGTGTATGTGCGGACGCTACACCCTTACACTCGAGCGCGACGACCTCGAAGATCGCTTCGGTGTGACCGTCGACGGCTCCTACACGCCGCGGTACAACGCCGCACCGGGCCAGAAACTGCCGGTTATCACGAGTGATGCACCTGAGGAGATTCGCCGACTCGAGTGGGGACTGGTGCCCTCGTGGGCGGACGACGACACCGGCGGACTGATCAACGCGCGTGCGGAGACGATCGATGAAAAACCGAGTTTTCGGGCGGCGTACGAGCAGCGTCGGTGTTTGGTCCCAGCGGATGGGTTCTACGAGTGGGTCGAGACGGGCAGCGATGGCGACGAGAGCAGTGGGGATGGCAGCGGCAGTGGCAGCAACGGCGGAAAACAACCCTACAGAGTCGCCCTCGAGGACGACCGCCCGTTCGCGATGGCGGGGCTGTGGGAGCGCTGGGAACCCAATGAGGAGACGACCCAGTCAGGGCTCGATGCCTTCGGAGGTGGCGTCGAAGAGAATACTGCAGACGACGGCCCACTCGAGACGTTTACGATCATCACGACCGAGCCGAACAACCTTATCGCGGACTTGCACCACCGAATGGCCGTCATCCTCGAGCCCGGTAGCGAGGGAAAATGGCTGACAGCTGACGACCCAAAACGACTGCTCAAACCCTACGCAGCCGACGAAATGCGTGCCTATCCCGTCTCGCAAGCGGTCAACAATCCGGCGAACAACGACCCTGCGTTGCTCGAGCCACTCGAGTCCTGAACCGCCGCCCTAATACACTTAAATGTGTCGTCGATCGGCGACCACACGGCGCGTGTGGGGTTCGATATCACAACACAACACAGCGTCGGTTATCGGCTGCAGTACGGTGGTTTTCAGTACTCTGAGACGACACACTCTCTGTTTCGCCGGAACGTAATACCAAAGAGTTTATATAGAATCACAATCAATGAATCAGCTGACTATGAGCCAGCGAATGCAGCAGGGACAGCCGATGATCGTGATGAGCGAGGATTCCCAGCGCGTCAAGGACAAGGACGCCCAGGACTACAATATCAGCGCCGCTCGTGCGGTCGCTGAGGCCGTCCGTTCGACACTTGGTCCAAAAGGAATGGACAAAATGCTCGTCGACTCGATGGGCTCCGTCACCATCACGAACGACGGCGTCACCATCCTGCAGGAGATGGACATCGACAACCCAACGGCCGAAATGATCATCGAGGTCGCCGAAACCCAGGAAGACGAAGCTGGTGACGGCACCACGACGGCCGTCGCAATCGCCGGCGAACTCCTCAAAAACGCCGAGGACCTCCTCGAGCAGGACATTCACCCAACGGCGATCATCAAGGGCTTCCACCTCGCAAGCGAGCAGGCCCGCGAGGAAATCGACGACATCGCACAGGACGTTGACACCGACGACGAGCAGCTCCTTCGCTCGGTCGCCGAAACCTCGATGACCGGCAAGGGCACCGAGGTCAACAAAGAGCACCTCTCGCAGCTCATCATCGACGCCGTCAAGCAGGTTACCGTCGAGAGTGACGAAGGCGACAACATCGTCGACCTCGAGTACCTCAACATCGAGACCCAGACCGGCCGCAGCGCCGGCGAATCCGACCTGCTCGTCGGTGGCATCGTGGACAAAGACCCCGTCCACGACAACATGCCAACCTCGGCCGAAGACGCCGACATCCTGCTTCTCAACCAGGCAATCGAAGTCGAAGAAGCCGATGTCGACACCGAGGTCTCCGTGACGGACCCAGACCAGCTCCAGAAGTTCCTCGACCGCGAGGAAGAACAGCTCAAAGAGAAAGTCGACCAGATCGTCGACACCGGTGCTGACGTCGTCTTCTGTCAGAAAGGCATCGACGACCTCGCACAGCACTATCTGGCCAAGGAAGGCATCCTCGCCGTCCGCCGCGCCAAGAAGAGTGACCTCGAGTTCCTCTCGGAGGTCGTCAACGGTGCCGTCATCTCCGACCTCGCAACGGCAACCGAGGCCGACCTCGGCCATGGTGACGTCACCCGCGACGATGATGACGACCTGTTCTACGTCGAAGGCGACGACGCCCACGGCGTGACGCTCCTGCTCCGTGGCTCGACCGAGCACGTCGTCGACGAACTCGAGCGCGGTGTCAACGACGCACTCGATGTCGTCGCACAGACCGTCTCCGACGGCCGCGTCCTCGCAGGCGGCGGCGCAATCGAGGTCGAACTCGCCTCGCGACTGCGCAACTACGCCGACTCCGTTTCGGGCCGCGAACAGCTCGCTGTCGAAGCCTTCGCCGACTCGCTCGAGCTCGTCCCTCGCGTGCTCGCTGAGAACGCAGGCCTTGACTCCATCGACACGCTCGTCGACCTCCGTGCAGCCCACGAGGACGGCGACATCGAAGCCGGCCTGAACGTCCTCTCGGGCGACGTTGAGGACACCTACGAGGCTGGCGTTGTCGAGCCAGCCCACGCAAAGGAACAGGCTGTGACCTCCGCTGCTGAGGCCGCAAACCTCGTCCTCAAAATCGACGACATCATCTCCGCCGGCGACCTGTCGACGGACAAGGGCGACGACGAAGCAGGCGGCCCAGGCGGTGCCGGCGGCATGGGCGGTATGGGCGGCGGCATGGGCGGCATGATGTAAGCGAGGTTCGGAATGAGCGAAGCGAGTGAGAACCTCGTACGGCGAGCGGGGAGCGACTGCGAGGCGTGAACGCAGTGAAGGCCTCGAGAGCGAACGGCGAACGGAGTGAGCCGTGAGCAGCGACCCGCGAGCGAAATCTAAATTTTGCTCTACAGGCCGCCTTCGGCGGCCCTCGGCAAAATTTAGTATAAAAGCACTCCTCTCTCCGTTCCGTCGCGCTCCGCGCGACTCCACATCAGTCGTCGGCCCGAGCGTGACACGCTCGGTGAACGGCATCGTTCGGGTTCTCCGAACCACTCACTCGCCGACGAGCAGTTCGGAGGTGGACGCGAGACACGTTCTCGTATTTTCACCGGATCTTTCGTAGACGCTGTTCGTCCACTCCCGAGTCCATAATTACCATCCGACAATTCGATAGTCCGAACTCACATCATACCTGACACCCATGCAACTAATGAGGCCAGGTATCGTAGCTTAGCTATGAGCTATCAGACCACTATTGGCTGGTCGATCTTCACCTCCGGAATCGTTACCCTCCTGCTGGTCGCGCTGCCGGGCGACTCGATCTGGTGGGGGATTTTCCTGTTGGTTCTGGGAATCGCAATCCTCTACGTTCGCTGAGGGCCACTCGAGGTCGTCAGCGCCGTCAATTTCACCTCGAGACCCCTGTCAACCGGCGTAACTCGCCGCCATCGCAGGCAGTTTAGGAGTCCGACGGATAGCGAGTTGGCAGTGAGTACCACAGAGGACGAAACACCGTTTGACGCCTATCGCGAGGATGTCGACCGACCGCTGACCAGACTCTTTCGCGAGTACGCGCCCGGCTATCTCGGCTACTTTTCGGTTGGGATGGTCGCGAACTTCATCGCCCGCATGGCGAGTCTCGTTCCCCCACTAATTCTGGGGACTGCTATCGACGCGATTTTTGTCGAACCAAACACGGAAGCATTTGACCTTCCGCTAGTGCCAAACGCCGTGTTGCCGACGACAGAGATTGGCCAGTTCGAGTTCTCTGTGATGGCGATTGTTTTTGCCTTCCTCGCAGTCGCCGTCTTCACCTGGATCTACGGCGTCACCGCGAATCTCTTCGCCCACAGCGTGATGCACACCGTCCGAGTCGACTCCTTCGAGAAGATGCAACAACTCGACATGGCCTTCTTCGACGAGAAACAGACCGGCGAGGTCATGGCCGTCCTCAACAACGACACCCAGAACCTCGAGATGTTCCTCGATAACGCGATCATGAACGCCGCCCGGCTCATCCTCATGGTCGGGGGCATCACAGCCGTCCTCTTCTATCTGAACTGGCAACTCGCCTTCGTCACCCTGTTTGCCGTGCCCGCAATGGTCGTCTTTACCCTCTGGTTCATGCGCGTCGTCGAACCCCGCTACGTCCGTCAGCGCTCGTCCGTCGGCCGACTGAATACGCGCCTCGAGAACGCCATCGCTGGGATGGGCCTGACAAAAACAACCTCAAGCGAGTCCTACGAGGTCGACCGAGTCAGTGACTCCTCGATGAACATGTTCGAGCGGACAATGGACGTGCTTAGACTGAGTTACATCTACCGGCCCGGCATGGAACTGCTCGCTGGCGTCGCCTTCGCCGCGACGTTTCTCGTCGGCGGTTACTGGCTCATGATGGACACCGCACCAGGGCCGATGACGGGATCGCTCTCGGTTGGTGATTTCGTCGTCTTCCTCATGCTCACCCAGCGCATCGTCGACCCGCTCGCCGAAGTATCGAACATCGTCGATCAGTACGAGAACGCCAAGGCCTCGAGCGAGCGCATCTTCGGACTCATGGACATCCCGGTTCACGTCGATGACCCGGACGAGCCCGCCGAAATCGAGCCTGTCCAGGGTCGCGTGACCTACGAAGACGTCTCCTTTAGCTACGAAGACAGCGAGGTTCGGGCCGGATCGGGCGACGAGACGGCCTTCGAGGAGACTGTCATCGAAGACATCTCCTTCGGCGCCGAACCGGGCGAGACGGTCGCGTTTGTCGGTGCGACTGGAGCGGGCAAATCGACAGTTCTCAAACTCCTGTTGCGACTGTACGACGTCCAAGATGGGACGATCCGACTCGATGGCCACGATATCCGCGACGTCGCGCTCTCGGACCTTCGCTCCGCGGTCGGCTACGTCAGTCAGGATACGTTCCTCTTCGATGGAACAATCGCGGACAACATTCGCTACGGCTACTTCGACGCCACCGATGAGGACGTCACAGCGGCCGCAAAAGCCGCTCAGGCCCACGAATTCATCACCGATCTCACGGAAGGCTACGACACACGTGTCGGTGAGCGCGGGGTTAAACTCTCCGGCGGACAGCGACAGCGAATTGCACTCGCCCGGAGTGTCCTTGCCGATCCGGAAGTATTGATCCTCGACGAAGCGACGAGTGCAGTCGATACGAAGACGGAACTGCTGATTCAACAGTCAATCGACGAACTCACCGAAGACCGGACGACGCTTGCGATTGCACACCGCCTGTCGACGGTGAAAGACGCGGATACGATCCTCGTGATGGACGACGGGGAAATCGTCGAGCGCGGGAGTCACGACGAACTACTCGCTGCGAACGGCCAGTACGCAACACTATGGAGCGCACAGGCAGGTGATCGAGAACAGGCGGCGAAGGCGCTCATGGAAGACGATGACTGACAGCCGAGAACGATAACGGGCAAGTACCGAGGCTCAGGTCTCGTCGACGTCGAGTTCGAACTGCTTGTTTTCGCTGACCGCGTTGAGGACGACGCTCGTGTTCGAGGCTTTGATATCCGGATCGGTGAGCAGGGACTTGATCTGTTCGTTCATTCCATCGGTGTCTGTGAACTTGCCGATGGCAATCACGTCGTAGTCACCTGTAACCTCGTAGACGCTGATCATCTGCTCGTGGTCGCTGAGCGTGTCAGTCACGTCCGGCAGGGCGTTCCCCTCGACCTGCAACTGGATAACCGCGGTCACATCGTAGCCAACAGCGTCGTAGTTAACTCGTGGCGTGTACCCCTCAATGACGCCCTCATCCTCGAGATCCGAGAGGTGATTCGAGATCGTCGTCACGGAGACATCGAGGTCCTCGGCGAGACTTCGGAGACTCGCGCGGCCGTCGCCCAAAAGCGCATTCACTAGTTTTGCATCGAGATTTTCGTACGTCATCACATCTAACCTCTCGTCCGGCCCTTTAGAAATTTACGAATATTCAATTCCAGTCGAGCGACGGAAGATTTGCAGAGAGCAGTAGGGTTTTAGTAGCGGAGATGCTTGAACAGCACGACCAGAAGATGACAAGCGGAAACATCAGCGAGGCGGAACAGGCGGTACTCGACGAAATTGAAGCGAAAGACGTTGACTTCCTCCGACTGCAGTTTACCGATATTCTGGGCACAGTCAAGAACGTCGCCGTCCCGGCCCGCCAGGCTGAGAAGGCGTTCTCTGAGGGCATCTACTTCGACGGCTCTTCTATCGAAGGCTTCGTTCGGATTCAGGAATCAGACATGCGACTGGTTCCCGACCCGGACACCTTCGCCGTTTTGCCATGGCGCAACGACGACGAGAGCGCCGCCGGCCGAATGATCTGTGACGTCTACGACACCTCCGGCGGCGAGCCGTTCGAGGGCGACCCACGTCGCGTCCTCAAGAACGCACTCGAGCGTGCCGAGGAGATGGGATACACAGTTAATGCCGCCCCAGAGCCCGAATTCTTCCTGTTCGAAGAAGACGAGGATGGCGGCGCAACGACGAACACCAACGACGCCGGCGGCTACTTTGACGTTGCCCCGAAAGACCTCGCCAGCGATGTCCGCCGTGACATCATCTACGGACTCGAGGACATGGGCTTCGAGATCGAAGCCAGTCACCATGAGGTCGCCGAAGGACAGCACGAAATTAACTTCGAGTACGACGACGCACTCGCGACGGCGGACAACGTTGCGACCTTCCGAACGGTCGTCCGTGCAATCGCCGCCCAGCACGACTATCACGCGACCTTCATGCCCAAACCGATCCCGAAGATCAACGGCTCGGGCATGCACACCCACATTTCGCTGTTCACCGAGGACGGCGAGAACGCCTTCCACGACGAGGACGATGAGTTCAACCTGAGCGACGAAGCACATGCCTTTACCGCCGGACTGCTCGAGCACGCACCGGCGATCACCGCCGTTGCAAACCCGACAGTCAACAGCTACAAGCGACTTGTCCCTGGCTACGAAGCACCGGTCTACGTCGCCTGGTCCGACCGCAACCGCTCGTCGCTGATCCGCAAGCCCGCAGCCCGCGTTCCTGCCGCCAGCCGCGTCGAACTGCGTTCGCCCGACCCATCGTGTAACCCATACCTCGCACTCGCCGCCATGATCCACGCCGGTCTCGAGGGCATCGAGAACGACCTCGAGTGTCCAGATCCGGTCCGCGAGAACATCTACGACTTCGACGAGGAAAAACGTGAAGAGTACGGCATCGACACGCTGCCATCGAACCTTGGCGAAGCCGTCGACGCACTCGAGGACGACGAGGTTATCTACGACGCCCTCGGCGAGCACGTTGCGCCGAAGTTCGTCGAAGCCAAGAGCCAGGAGTTTGAAGAGTACCTCATCGATGTCTCCCAGTGGGAACTCGACCGCTACCTCGAAACCTACTAACGACTGAAGTATCGCGAGTCACGCAGGGCTCGCACTGTCACTTCACAGCCGCGCTATTTTTTGACCGGCGTTCAATCACGCGAATAGTCGGGGAGCCATCGCCCGAGGCGAGACACAACGATAGCACGAGACAGAGCACCGACTCGAGACAAACCACGTCACCGGACGGGAGACAAAACGAGGGGACGACCGAAGCTCAGGAGCGCCACTCACTGATTCGGTTCCGGAGTCGTCCCGGAACGCCGAGAATTGAGAGCCCGGCTCCGAGCAGCACCATCAGTATGTAGACGCCGAGCGTCGACGTCCAAACGGTGAACATCGCCAAGATCGCCCAGATCCCATCGAGGAAGTAAAACGCCGCGATAGCCATGGCCGTCCCATACAATAAGACGAGATATGGGCCCCAGCCGTGGGCATGGCCGCGACGAACGCGTCGGCGGACGTAGCGTTTGAGTTCGCCCTCGAGTGAGTCTTTTTCGACGGTTCGGCGTTCGACATTGCCTTCGAACTCGTCGACGCGGTCGCGCAGGCGTTCGATCTCCTCTCGGAGCGCGGCCGGATCGTCAGCCCGGTCGCGGGTCCGTGCACTCGAACTCGAGCGCGAGTGGGCGCGTGCGTGCGAGTCGGTTTCGGTCGGTCCATCGCCGCTGTGCGAGCGATCGGCTGGATCCGTATCCGTGCCCCCCTCGTCGCCACCCGTAGCGTCGTCAGTCATCGCTTCTACCTCGATCTGTCGAGCGCCGGGACTTTGTAGCTGCCGATCCAGTTCACGGTCGGCGAGAACGGCATTGCAGACGGCACCAAAGACGAGGATGATCGCGCCGATATACAGCCAGATGAGGACGAGAAAGACGGCTCCAAGTGCGCCGTAGATGACCTGTTCGGACGCGAGCGAGGCGTAGACGGTAAACGCCCGACTCAGTACGAACCAGCCGACGGCTGCAAGGATCGTGCCCGGAAGCGCCTCGCGAATGCCCACGTTCGCGTTCGGGAAGACGACGTACAGCGGCAGGAACGTGACGACGAGTCCAAGAAGGATCAGCGCTGGGCCGACCGGACCAAGGTCGATAATGGGAACGAATCGAATCACGACCTCGAGGATGCCAACCAACGCGAGACCGATTGAGATCACCAGAAAGACGATCATCGCATCCCAGGCGGTATCGAGCAGGGATTTCGTCGCTGCAGTCCCGTACACCTTCGAAAAGGCGCGGTCGAGCCCACGGAAGACGCGACTCGAGCCCCAGAGTAGGCCGAAGGCACCGACGACCGTAGCGCTCTGACGGCCGCCTTCATCGAGGACTGTCTCGGCAAGCAGTTGCTGTGCCGTTGGTGTCAACACGTCACTCGCGGCGGCTGTGAGTCGCGCTGCAAGCGCGTCACCACCAATCGATGCGGCGATCCCGAGAGCCAGCAACATGAGCGGGACAAGCGAAAGGAAGCCATAGAAGGCGACGCCGGCGGCAAGGAGCGTTAGCTGTTCGGTCCGAGCGATACCGAGGGCACGACGACTGTACTCGAGTGCAGTACTGCGATCAATCACGTACGCCACAGTTAGGCAGCCAGAAAGATATGTTATTGTGTGGCACGAACTCGAGTCTGTCATGGACCGCGACATTATCTGTCGGCGTGATGACCGTCTCGTATGGAACAGCGACGCTGTCCAGACTGTGGCGTGACGATGGAAGCAGTTCCCGTTCGCGACGGCAACAGCATGAAACTCTCGATCAAAACGGGGACACGAGATGGACTGCTCGGGAAATTGGGTGTGTCGAACAGCGCACACCTGCAGAGTGTCTGTTGTCCGGAATGTCGACTCGTCAGGCTCTACGCCGAGGATGACGACTGACAGCGAGTACCGTATGTGTTAGCTGAATCGAGGCGCTAAGCCCCCTTCCTCAGCGAGCGCCGACCGGACGGGAGGCACGAACAGAGAGGGGATACAGCGTTCACAAGAGCAAGCTCTTGTGCAGCCCATCAGAAACGCGAGCGTTTCTGAGGACGTCCCCAGAAATCGGAGATTTCTGGTGTGCGAACGAGACGCGAAGCGTCTCGTCAACGCCGCCCAGTTCTCACACACGATTCGGTGGCAGGTCCACAGGACCACGCAATCGCAACGTTTTTTCAGTAGGGTGTTATAGTATTGACAGAACCCAATGGAATACGACCTCGACTCGGGAGCGCACTCGACGTTTTCCTTGCACTACCACCTGATACTCACCACGAAATATCGGCGCGGAGTGCTAACCGAGGAGCGAACCCAATTCATTCACGAGGTTATCAGCGGGTTCACGGACAACTACGGTGTCGAACTGACGAACCTCGACGGCGAGGACGACCATGTACACATCCTCTTCCGAGCGAAACCAACCACAGACCTCGTGAAGTTCATCAACACGGTCAAGGGCGCGACCGCCCGCCGTATCCGCAACGAGTACTCGGACGAACTGAAGACCGAACTGTGGGGCGACTCGTTCTGGAACGACTCGTACTGCCTCATCTCGACGGGGCAGGTGTCTCTGGATGTGCTGAAACAGTACGTAGAGGACCAACGCGAGAACTGATGTACTACGCTTACAAATACCGCCTCAAGCCGTCCGACGCCCACCGCGAGGAGTTGGACCGTCACCGAGACATTTGTAGGCAACTGTACAACCACACGCTCTACCGCCTCAACGAATACCAAGACGAACACGACGAACTGCCGTCCATGACCACGCTTCGGTCGGAACTCCCCGACCTCAAGAAGTGGTGGAACGGCCTTTCGGACGTGTATTCGAAGGTTCTCCAAACCGTCGTGGAACGCCTGTTCGACAACCTCAAAGGACTCTCCAAACTCAAGGAGAACGGCTACGACGTCGGTCAACTCAAGTGGAAGCCGCCACGGGAGTTCCGTAGTTTCACGTACAGTCAGTCTGGCTTCAAGCTCGACAAAAAGGGCGGTCAGACTGTCCTGTCCCTCTCGAAACTCGCGGATATACCGATTCGGCTCCACCGCGCGATCCCCGACGTTCATAAGAGCGACAGCTCTTGTGCAGCCCATCAGAAACCCCCGATTTCTGAAGACGACGCCACGCTCAAGCAGGTCACGGTCAAGAAGGAACCGACGGGCGAGTGGTTCGCCACGTTCGGCGTCGAAATGGACCGTGAACCACCTGAGCTGCCCGAAAATCCCGAGAATTGCGTCGGCATCGACGTAGGGATTCTCAAGTACGCCCACGATACCGACGGCATGGCAGTCGGGTCTCTCGACCTCTCGGACGAACGTAAACGCTTGGAACGAGAGCAACGGAAACTCTCGCGCAAGCAACACGGGTCGAACAACTACGAGAACCAACGGCGTCGAGTCGCGGAGTGTCACGCCGACCTCCGTCGGAAGCGCCGCGACTTCTTACACAAGCTCTCGGCGTACTATGCTCGGGAGTACGGCCTTGTGGCGGTCGAAGACCTGAACGTGAAGGAGATGATGGAGTCGCCGTCGAACAGCCGAAACACCGCATCAGCGGCATGGCGAACGTTCCTCTCGTTGCTCGAATACAAGTGTGAGCGCGAGGGGACACACTTCGTGGCGGTCAACCCGAGAGGGACAACCAAGGAGTGTGCGTCCTGTGGCGTTTCGACGGACAAGCCGTTGTGGGTCCGTGAACACTCCTGTCCCGCTTGTGGGTTTGAGGCGGACAGGGATGCAAATGCAGCGTGGAATATTCTTTCTCGCGGCCTCGAAGACGTAGGAGTGGGATACTCCGAATCAACGTCCTCAGAACCTGTCGGTTCTGATGGGCTGCGAAAATCACGGAGTGATTTTCGAACGCCTGTGGAGACTGCTCTCCCTGTGGATACGCCCGTATCTGCAAAGCGCGTCGTGGAAGCAGGAAGCCCTACCCTCAAGGAGCGAACGGCGTCAACCGTGAGCGAGTAGGGTAGGGTAGTTCACACGAGTCTGTCTTCAGTCGCCGCTCGAATCTCGCCAACGCTTGCGTCCGTCTTGAACGTCGTCCCGCCATAATGGGCGCTCGAGGCCGCATACCCCGCCTCGCGGAGGTCCTCGAGAAAGTCGTCCATCGCATTCGCAGGCAGCCCCCAGTTCTTACAGAGCTTGTGCTGGTCGTAGTGGGTGGGTTCCTCGAGTTCGCCCTCGAGTGTCCGACAGAGTTCGCGGCCCTTCTCGGCAGTGCCGAACGCATCCGGAAGTGTCTCGCGGACCGTGGCGACAAAGTCGGAGTCACAGTAGGCATCGAGCCAAATCGGCCCGGCGACGAGGATGCGCTCGCCGCCACAGTGGGGACAGGTCTCCAGTGGGTCCGCGATCATGCCGTACTCGGCCTCGCGGTAGAGACAGTCCTCGCAGTGAGAGATGTAGCCGAGGTGCTCGAGGGTGGCGTCGGCCGCGCTGGCTTTCCGGTCGAGTTCGAGGTAGGTGCGGACGTAGTGGCTGGTCGCGTGCGTCAGGATTGGATCGACGCCGACATCGAATCGGGCGGCGCTGCGGGCAAGTGCGGAGAGGAGGGTTCGAACGCCCATTTCGGCGTGGTAGTCGGTGTTTTGCGGAACCGCACTGTAGGATCGAATCCCGCTGTTGAAGTGCGCCCCACACAGCGGCGCGGTGTCGGTCGCGGTCACACAGACCAGATCACGACAGCGCGCGAAGGCTGCGTCGGCGAAGGGCATCGGCGTGCCGTAGGGGTCGAGGTCGATCACGTCGAACGCCTCGTCGTGCATGAGCGCGTTGACGTTGCGGTGTTCGACCCGCGTCTGGTCGGCGACCCCCACACGCTCGAGGTTTTCTCGAGCCAAATCGACTGCCTCGCTATCGAGGTCACAGCAGGTCACGTCCCAGCCGTCGTCGGCCGCTCGAGCGCCGCGGATGCCGCTTGCGGTCATCGCGTCAAGATAGCTCTCGGCGCGTTCTTCGCGTTCGCGGAACGCCCGCAGCGTCGCAATCGTCAGATCCCGATTCAACTCCTGGCGGGGATTGTAAAAGACCGACTCCTCGACGCCCTCGGTCTGCTCGCCTGGAACCTCGAGTTCGAGTCCACCCTCAGTGACGCGCATACTGGCTCTCGTCGGGGCAGCGCGAAAAGCGCCGTGATTGTCGATTGCCGGTGACGAACGACGCTGCCTGAAGAGGCGCGGGACAACCAAACCGATTTTACAGTCCGGGACACAGTCACGAACGTGTCGAACGCGAACCCCGTTGAGCAGTGGCAAGCCGACCTCGAGGAGGCAGGCGAGTTGACGCCGGAACTCGTCGAGCAGATCTCACAGCTGCACGGCGACCGCGGGGTTCGCGCCATCGAAGCCGTCGGCGAAGGCCGTGTTAAGTCATACCAAGATTTTACAATCGTCGTCGGCTACGACGACGAGTACATCGTCGAAGACGGTGGCTGTACCTGCAAAGATAGCGAGTACAATCTGGACGACGACGATCCGACGGAACTGTGCTGGCACGTCCTCGCGGTCGCCATCGCCCGCCGCGTCGGGCACGTCGACTACCACGACATGTGGTACTCGGAAGTGCGTGAGTTGCTGTAACTACACCGCTACGTCATCCCTCGGTGGCCCCGCTCGAGCGCGAATGAGTCCGAAGATGATGATGCTAGCTCCGCCGAGCAGGAGCATACCACCAAGGAACGACAGCGGTGCCTGTACGAGGCCGGATAGCACCATATAGAGTCCAATCGCGACATAGCCAACGCTCTGGAGGCGCCACCACTCGAGATCGTAGCCACCGACCGACAACTGGTCGCGGACACCAGCAACGACGAACGCCACGCCAGCCAAGAGCATCAGTCCGCCGCCCGCAAGCGTTAGAAGTGCCGTCGTCGACTCGAGACCCGCTTGAAACGCCTCGAGCGAACTCCACAGCGACCAAGCAAACGTCGCGAGAAACAGGACACCAACGGCGAGACTTACACGTCGTTCGAACTGCGCCATACTCGCATACTGAGCGCCATCGCAATAATTGTAGTGCAGCAAGACAGTTCGCTCGAGTGTGCAGTGTGCCCCGGTAGACTCCGATCAGGCAGTGAGAGTCGACTCATCCACAGACAGTCGACGGATCGTCTCTCGAACAGTGTCCGCATCGTCGGGGTGCGTGCCGTAGACGACCCCATCAGCATCCGCCTTGGACTCGAGTTGGCGCGTCAGCTCCGCAAGCCGCTCAGCATCGACATCGGCCGCGGACAGCTGAATCGTGAGTGGAACAGCGATGGCCTCGAGTTCGCTTGCAAACCCGTGTGCTAGCGACTCGACCCAGTACGTTGTCCCGTAGCCGACGCCACAGAGCGGGACGACAAAGCCGTCAACGTGTGGCTCGAGTGCGGCTGGCTCGATGCCGGTCCGCTCGCGCAGGTGGCCGGGATAGGGGTCCGGATACAGAGTCACCAGCAGGTCGCCAGCGACTCGGTCGGCCGCTGAGGCAACAAAATCCGTGATGAGATCGGTGCGCCACGTCTCGCGGTCATCGAATGAACTCTCGGCGAACGCGCGAGTACAGCGCTCGCAATGACAGAACGACGCGCCGGGGAAGCCAACCGTCGTGAGTCGAACATCACCTACGCTGCCAACTCGTTCGATTCGCTCGAGCAGTGCCTCACGGTAGTCGTCCGCCGATGGACAGACCGTGCCCCAGTGTTGTCCGCGAGCGGCGGGTGTTGCTCGCGTGCCATCAGCAGCCACCGCAGCCAGCGCAGGATCAGCTCGAATCGCTTCCGTATCGCCCCAGCAGGCGACGGCGTTGACCGCCCCCTCGAGTGGCTCACGACGCGTGCCATCGACTGCCTCGACGAAAAAGTGTGGCTGGTCGCCGACATCTGCGTAGGCCAACTCGCGGTCATCTGTGAGCACTCCGTACATACCACCGCGTTCGTAGAACACGAACGTAAAGCCACCTCACTCGAGCGTCATCGGGCGTCAATCCGATTCGTTACACGCGGCGATGATAACCTCTGGATCGTCGATCAGTCGATTTTCCATGTAGTTGCCCTTCCCTTTCCCCGCCCACTTGCGCTCCTGTTCGATAATCGAGAGAAACTCGAGTTCCGAGAGGATGTCTCGAACCCGACGGAGCTTCAGGTGATCAGACTGATCACGGTCACAGAGTCGCTTGTAGAGTTCGTAGGCCTCGTTCGTCCGCACCGGCACGTCAGTCCCTTCTTTCTGCTGGGTGAGCAACGCCATCGCCTCGAGGACGAGTTTCGCATGACTCGGACTCTTCGAGATGAGTTCGGCCAGACGGCTCGTCTCCTCACGTTCGTGGGCCTGATCGACGCACGACTCGGTCACGCGCTCGCGGTCGTTCTCCTCGGCGATCTCGCCGGCAAAGCGGAGGATGTCGATTGCCTTGCGCGCATCGCCATGTTCACGGGCCGCAAGGGCGGCGACACGGGGAACGACGCCATCCTCGAGAACTCCCTCGTGGAAGGCATCGGAGCGCGACCGGAGGATTTCACGGATCTGGGTGGCGTCGTAGGGTGAAAAGACGTACTCGCGTTCACAGAGACTCGACTTGATGCGCTCGTCGAGTGAATCCTTGTAGCGGACCTTGTTCGAAATGCCGATGACGCCGACCGTACTCGAGGTGAGTTTCCCGGATTCGACGGCTCTCGAGAGTTGCATCAGGATGTCGTCGTCTTCGATTTTGTCGACCTCGTCTAAGATGATCAGCGCGACATCATAACGCGTGTCGATGATCTGCCAGAGCCGGCGGTAGTATTCGGCGGTGCTCAATCCCGAATGAGGAATCGAAATGTCCGTTTCGGCTTTGTCGTTGAGCCGATGGCCGGCCGACTGGACGGCCTGTGTTTCGGTCGACTCCTGCAGACAGTCGACGTAGGCGACGCCAATCGCGATGTCGTTTTGCTTGGCGCGGTCGATTGCCTGGTTCGTGATGAACTTCGAGCACAGCGATTTGCCGGTACCCGTCTTTCCGTAGACGAGGACGTTGTTCGGCGTATTCCCGCGCGTCGCCGGCTTGATCGCGTTCGCGAGATTCGTTAGTTCGTCCTCACGACCGATGATTCGGTCACCGTCGGGGAGATGTGAGACCTGCAGAAGTTCCTTGTTCCGGAAGATTTCGTTCTCCGTTCCGAAATAGTCCATCGAATCCGACATTCACTGATCAACGATACTGTTCGGCCTTTTCTTAAACCTTCGGAACCGCATTTCCGCTGTATAGGGCGCGTCTCCCCGCGTGATGACTCGAGAATCCGATTACACACCCCTCGGTTCCGCTGTATAGAGTTCGGGAGACCCCGTGGTTCCGCTGTATAGAGAGGGACGCTTCAGGTACTGCCTCGTGTGCGTCACTCGAGAGTCAGGTGGTGAACAGTCCTGTTTGCTGAGACATGTGAGTGGGTAGAAGCCCCACAGTGCCGCTGTATACACGCCGGACCCCTGAGTGCCGCTGTATGGACTACCGACAGGATAGGTATAGTAGCCACTGAAAGTCAGTGCACACCCAATCGCATGACGGCTATGCGATTGGTGTGTAAACCGTTTCAGTTGTTACTATAGTTGGACGCACTCTGCGAGTCGAACTGTCGACGGTGTCAACCACAATTCCGCTGTATTCGAACGCGAACTCGTGTCAGCAGAGTCATTAATGGGGATTCCCACCCCGTGGTGCCGCTGTATAGTGAGACAGACACCCCGCAGTGCCGCTGTAAGGATGGAGGTGAGTGGTCGAGTCGAAACGGTGGGTGAGTTGGTGGATCACTCGAGTCTTGGCGATGCCAAGATATCCATGAACCACAACTCTCAGTGCCAGAGATGGGACAGTACGGATACCACGTCTACAGGAGGGAACCAACAACAAGAGAAGCGTCCTACAGGGAGCGACTCCCTCGAGAACGGTGAGTTCGCCTCGAACTCGAGTGGTGTTCGATCCGAACCGAATAGATATTGTTCGATTGACTTACTGGACTATTACACAGTTATTATATTTATTAACTCCGGTATTGGGTCAAGAGTAATCCGAGTAGTAAATTGGAGGAGAGAACAAGTTCGGAGGACTACACCGCTATCGACCACTGCTGTTTTCAGAGAGCACCGGCCCGCTCCCAGACAACTGACTCACAGCTGCCGATACTCGAATCCAAGTTACCTGAAAAACTCCACGTCCAATACACCACTATACAGCGGCACTCCGGGGTGTGTCTCCACGACAGCACACAGAAAGACGACCGCAGTGTTACTCCTGCCGACAGATTTCAACAAAGTTCCGCAGAATCTGCAATCCAGTTTCTCCGCTCTTTTCGGGGTGAAACTGCGTGCCGAAGACGGTGCCATCTTCGTTGGCGATGATCGACGGGAACTCGAGGCCGTACTCCGTGCTCGCGACGGCTGCGTTCTCGTCGTCCGGGACAGCGTAGTAGGAGTGGACGAAGTACGCGTACTCACCGTCGACGGATCCGCCGCCGACGGATCCGTCTGCTCGTTGCGTCGGAGACGCAACGTTGTCTATCCCCTCGACCAGTGGGTGGTCGCGCTCGACCTCGAGTTCGTTCCAGCCCATATGCGGGACTTTCTGGCCCTCATCGAATCGGACGTTGGTGCCGGGAATCAGGTCCAACCCCTGTACGGCGGCGTCGCCGTCAGTTTCACCCTCTTCGCTGGTCGTCAACAGCATCTGCATGCCGAGACAGATCCCGAACAGGGGTGTGTCACTTGCTGCAACCTCGAGGAGTTCCTCGCGGAGTGGGTCAGCGTTTTCGACACCCTCTCGGAACGCGCCGACGCCGGGGAGGACGATGCCATCGGCGGCGGCGAACGCGTCGGGGTCGTCAGTGATCTCAACATCGGCACCGGCGCGTTCTAACCCGCGAGTGACGCTGCGGAGGTTTCCCAGGCCGTAGTCGACGACGACCACGGAGGCAAGTGATTGCTCGCTCGCAGACGAAACAGTGCTCATACCGGTACTGGGTGGGAAGCGCTAAAGTGCATTACCCTTCCCGCCAACCTTACACGGTCAGACAAATCGGTACGGCATCAGACGTACTCCGACCGCAATCAGAAATTGTCGAGATGCGTCTGGCCGCTTCCGCCTTCGCTGCCCTCAACGCCAGCGAGTTCCGCTGCGTGGGCAATCGTCTCGTTGAACGTCTCCTCCTGGCTGCGATCATACAACATTGCGGCGGGGTGGACACAAATAAGGAGTCGCCGCGGCGTTCCCTGAATCCGCACCTCCTCGACTGTGCCGGCCTCTTTGGTCACTGCGACCGACCGCTCGAGGAGGTGTTCGCTTGGCACCTTTCCGAGCGTGATAATCACGTCCGGATCGACGCGGTCGATTTCGGTCTCGAGGTAGCCACGGCAGTTGCCGAGTTCCTCTGTCGTTGGATCGCGATTCTCTGGCGGTCGACAGCGCACGCAGTTCGTGATTCGAACGGACTCGCGGTCGAGTCCGACGGTCCGAAGTTGATCGTCCAGTACAGAGCCGCTGCGGCCGACGAACGGCTCGCCTTCCGTATCTTCCTGTGCACCCGGACCTTCACCGACGAATAGTACGTCGGCGTCTTCGGGACCGGTGCCGTTGACGATCTGACTGCGAGAGTCGACCAGTTCGGGACAGTGCGCACACTCCGTCACGCGACACTCTTCCATATCGCCCATGGATGGCGCTTCGCCGGGGACCTACTACGTCTTTCGCCTTTCCGATTCCGAATCCCCTGTCCCCGACCGCACGTAGGTATCGCCTGCTCGAGCCGCGAGCCGTGCGACTCGAATCGGTTCCGGCCGGCCGCCTTCGGGCGTAAATCCGCGAACAACCTCGGCTGCCGCGTCGTGCTCGAGGCCGACACATCTGACGTAGACCGTCTCATTGCCGACGGACACCGCCTGTCGCTCGGGGAGCGAGCGATACGCCTCGAGGCGCTGGTTTCGTTCGGGACCCGAAAACGAATCCTGAATACCGGCCTCGAGGCCGGCACTATCCTCGAACGTGACGGCGATTACTGGCCGGTCGGCTGTGCGTGCAATCTGTGAAAGATCAAAAATGTTGTACCACGCGGGGGCGACCGCGCCGAGTAGGACGTATCGCACGTCGGGTCGCTCGAGCGCCCGAACGAGTTCGCAGACGGCAGCCGTTGCGTCCGTGCCGCCGACAGTACACGACGCGTACGCGAGTCCATCGACCACCTGATCAGCACGGACGACAGCCGCCGCAAGCGTGCTTTCAGACTGTGACCCGTCGTTGCCGCGGTACGATTCCGCAATGCCAAGCGCTCGCACCCCGGCTTTCATCGGCTTACTCGTCGCCGTCTTTTATGGCTTTGAGTCGCTCGAGCAGTTCGTCGCTCGAGGCACCATTTTCGAACTCTATCGATCCCTTGTGATCGTTCACCGAGGACTGGACTGCATCTTCATCATCGAAATCAGCGTCGACATCTTGTTGCTCGGATTCGTCGTAACTCCCGAATCCCATACACGTACACGTAGGGGCCTGCGGATGAAAAAGTCCATGGATAATTAATACAACCAGTAGCGCCCATCAATCAAGGACGGGTGTCGGTTTCGAGTACCCTGCAGATCACTTGCGACTGCGTTCGAGGCAACAGCGGGTAGGCGACACTAGGATTTTACCGCCTGGCACTGACTACCCCAGTATGGAAGTCCATCACGTCACAGAAGGCGCGGAGACGTTCACCTGTAACGCGTTTCTGGTTATCGGAGAGGAGACGACACTGGTCGACGCGGGCTCGTGGGACGGGGTCGTCGACGTGATTGCCGATCACACTGACGACCTCGACCGCGTCGTCCTCACTCACCAACACGGCGACCACGTGGAGCAACTCGAGGCCGTCGTTGAGGCCTTTGATCCCGAAGTATACGCCCACAGCCATCACGAACTGCGCGATCATGATATCAGTGATGGCGATACCGTCCAGATCGGTGACGAGGAGTTCGAGGTGGTCTATACGCCCGGCCACGCTGATGACCACGTTTCGTTTGTCTCCGAGTCAACGCTGTTCTCTGGCGATGTCGTCGTCCACGACGATGGCGCGTTCGAGTACGGCAGTTTCGGTCGCACCGACATGCCGGGCCAGTCGCGCGAGCAACTCATCGAGAGCATCGAGGATATACTCGAGCGCATGCCAGCGGATGTCGAGCACATGTACGCTGGTCACGGCGGCATCTTCCATGGAGACGTTCGCGATGTCGTCGAGACGGCACTCGAGCGCGCAGAAAAACGAGAGCCGAAGTATCCTGAGGAGTAAAGTCGTTCGACAGTCTCAGTCGTCGCTTACGGTTGCCGTCGTATCATCGGCTGCGTTTTCGGACGGCTGAAACCAGCTATCGATGTTTTCGGCGACGTAGTCTTTGCCACCCCAGCCGAAGGCAATCCCGACAGCCAGCGCGAGCGCAAGGCCAACGGCGTACGCAAACGCCTGTGCGAACGTGTGGAGGATGGTTACGTCGACGCCCATCGTGTCGAGACCGATGACGAGGACGACGAAGTACAGGAACGCCTTGGTCGTCCCGGCCATGAGCGGCGAGATATCGAACCGATCGGCGAGGACGGAATCGCGAACTTCCGCAGTTGCCCAGTTCGCGACATAGAAGCCGACGAACAGGACGACAGTGCCGATGATGATCGGTGGAACGTAGCCGAGCAGTTCCTGGAAGTAGTCGGTCATATACCAGTTCGTCGCCGCGGTCCGAGTCAGGAACCACTCGATTGCAACGAACAGTGCAATCGCTGCGACGTAGTACTTGACGAGGATGCCAAACGCTCTCGAGACGCCGTCCTCGTCGTCCGGAAACAGCGCTTCGAAGGGGGTCTGGCGAACTTTGTCGTCGAGTTCGACGCGGCGACCAGCGTCTGTGACCACCGGTTTGAGTTTCTCCCCGAAGAGGAGCCCGAGGTAGACGAGTACTGCAACACCGATCAGCGTTGGGAGAAACTCGATGAGCCCAACGATATTGTCCGTCACTGCCGTTCGGAGGCCCTCAACAAGCAGTGGGTGCATCATTGCTCACCCCCAGTGTTCGCGTTCGCCTCAATTATCTGTTCAGTCGTGTGTATGGACACGATCATGGCCGAGAGTTGGAATCAACCTAGATAGTGTCTTTGATTTACGCCTGACAGACAGATATTTTGATTTGTTACGTTCGAATAATTATGGATGGCTATACGTATCAGTCAGCGATGAGACTGGCCAGTACATACGACAGGACTGGTTCGCGGACGGTCGATACTGAACGGAACGACGGAAAAAACGAAGGACCGAACGCAGCGTTATGCGGCGCGGGGTTCTTTGGCTTTTGGACGCAGGTTCTTGTAGCCGCACTTGCGGCAGCTGTCGGCATCCTGTGGGTTGCGCGCGTTACAGCGCATACAGATCATCTTCTCGAGCGTCCGGGCTTCGGCAGCGTCGAAACTTGGCATGTCGCTCCGTTAGCCCGTGGTACATATAACCGCTGTGGTCCCGACTGCAGCCGTGACTCGAGTCAGATGAGTCGCTTAGTCGTCTTCGGTGGCATCCGTATCCTCATCAGCTAAGTAGTCGTCCTGCACCGCGACAACCTCGCTCGAGTCTGCACACTCGCTGTAGCGTCGGAGCGGTTCCTCGTTCAGCGTCAGAAAGGTCTCGCCCCAGCGGAATGGCTCGAGGAGGGCTTCAGCGCGGTCGTACTCGTCGAAGATACAGCAGGCGGCCGCGAGCGCTTCGACGGTGGTGAGTTGGAATGGCCGACCGTAGTTGACGGGGTTTGCAGCGACGAGAAACGGCAGGGCACGATGAACGCCGTTCATGCGAAACGAGGCCGCTTCGGCGGATTCCCACGAGCAATCGAGTGCGACTAGCGTGCCGAGCCCCTCTGCGGCGTCAGCCGGCGAGAGCGCCTGCTCGGCGTGGGGATTGAGGACGACGCCGTAGGGGACTTGGCGCATCGTGCGATGCAGAATCGCCTCGTCGAAGCGCTCGAGTCGACGGGCGGTACACTTGTCCGGGTCGTCATCCCCCTCGTAGTAGACGTGACACTCCACGATAAGCCGACTTCGAGTGCACGCGAGAAAAGCGGGTCGGTACGCCGACTCGAGGCCTCGCCCCTGCAGCCCCATGCTATCATGACCCGAACATCCGCGCCAGCCCACACTTTTAGTCCTCGCCTCGAAAAGCGATGTATGGACGCAGCCGGTCTCGTTCGACAGTACTACGACGCACTAGACGGGCACGAGTACGAGGCACTCGAGTCGATTCTCGCACCCGCATTCGTCCAGCACCGACCGGATCGCACATTCGAGGACCGGGCGTCGTTCATCGCGTTCATGCGAACAGAGCGGCCGAATCCGAACACCCGCCACGAACTCGACGCCGTCGTCGCAGACGCCGATACCGAGTTGGTCGCCGCTCGAGGCACCGTCGTCGATGCGGAGACAAACGAAATGCTGTTCGAGTTCGCCGACTTCTTCTCGATCACAGACGGACAGATCGTCCGCCTCGAGACGTATTCCCGGTGAGGCGAAGCGGACACGCCGCTCCACGGACTGCCTGGTGATCGAGAGATGTGAGCGCGAGAGACATCGGTTCCTGCCGATGATGACAGAAACATATTCATACAGCCCGCCGCTGGTGTGTGTATGGTTCACTGCCCTGACTGTGGGATTGACCTCGAGAGCGAATCGGATGTTGATTTCGTAGAGATGGACGCCTCTACTGGTTTTTTCGCCGCGTCGAAACGATTCTATTTGGTCGCCTGCACCGAGTGTGGTGCGGCAATCGGTGGCGGCGTCGCCGGTGCGAAATCGTAATCCGCTGTTCAGCCGCGTATGAGCTGGATCGGTTGGACTGGGTTGATATATACAGCCGCTACGATGCACCCCTTATGGAGGGGCGAACATGTTTTGCTACCGTTCTCAATCGGTCGGAACAATTATACTGATTTGGGAAGCGGAATCCGGATTCAAGTAAACACTCGTCTAACGTGTAGCTGTAAGGTGACCACCAATGGCAGCAAGTTCGGCAAACCGGCTTGAAAGTCGGTACGGCGGTGTGACGCTCGAGGGAGAACCCCACGCGTTAAGTGCGTGGTTTGTCGTTGGACTACGGGTGACGATGGGGCTTGCGTTCCTCGGTGCTGGCCTCGGCAAGTTGACGATCTTCGCAGGCGAAGCGTTCGATGCCAGCGGCTATCTGATGGGTGCTGAGGGGCCCCTCGCGGGGGTCTTCGGTGCGATGGCAGCGAACCCGGCGCTGATAGACATCATCAACGTAGTCGTGCCAGCAACGCAGATCCTGATCGGCGTCGGCTTGCTCGTCGGCGGCCTCGTCAGGCTCGCAGCGCTTGGCGGCGCAATGCAGATGTCGATGTTCTACCTCGCCAGTTGGGACGTTGCCGGCCCGCTCGGATTCGTCAACAGCGATTTCGTCTACCTGGTGGTCTTCCTGGCCATCGGCGCCTTCGGCGCTGGACGAATCCTCGGTGCGGACCGCTACATCGAGCAACTCGAGGTCGGTGGGCAAGCGCTGATCGAGCGCTACCCGAAACTCCGCTACCTCCTCGGGTGAGGAAGACATTCGAGTGACTGGGCAACACACCGGCGCTGATTTTCCCCGTTGGGGTGCGTTTTTGGATCGACAACAGTCACAGCGATTGCGCAATTACTACAACCACGTACTGTAAACGCTGAGACGACAATGCCATCGATACGTCGGCTGCTCGGCGGAGTACTCGTCAGCGTGCTCGGAATCGTCGTCATCGGGCTCGTCTCGATCGTGATCTTTGCGGTTGCGATCTTTGTCATTTCGACAGGGGCGGGACTGGCGGGCTACGAGCCGAGTGCGAACTACGTCGTGCTGTCGGCGTCATTGGTTGTCGTCGCCGTGATCCTCACCGGTGGCTTTACGCCGCGACTCTCGCGTGAGCAGACCGGCAGCGAAGAGGGTGACGGCTTCGACGATCGAACGTTCAACTAATGTACCCACACGTATTCAATCGATTCTCCGACAGGTTTGTTTAACTGAGTGACGGTCCAATAGCTGCTATGGCGATCTCAGATGCTATCACTGCTGTCGGCGCCGTCCTCCGGCGACGACCCGGCGACATCTTACCGCTGTACATCCTCGGTGCGGCCGTTCCTGCCATCATCCGCGTGATTCCGTTCATCGCGGCGTTCGTTGGCTACGTCTATCTCGAGACGACCGGCCGACTCGATGCAGCACTGGCGGAGTTCGACGCTCTCGAGACGACGCCGATGCCGGACCCCGAGGCAGATCCGGCAGCGTTCGAGGCGTGGTTTGAGCAGTTCACAACGGCACTCGAGCCACTCGTGACACTCCCGATAGTGGCGTTGTTTGTCGGCACAATTCTCGTGAGTGTCATCCTCGGCGTCATGCTGTACGGCGTCGTCACCGCCGGTCAACTGTCGGCCTGCTACGGACGACTCCGTAACGAACGCGGGCTCGTCGCCGGCAGCGCCGGAGCACGCCGGTACTGGGGCCGGATTGTCGGCCTTTACGTTCTCGAGGTCCTGCTCTGGCTGGTCGTCCTCGTCGGTGGTGGCATTGCTGCAGCACTGTTCGTTGGTATCTTATCCGCAGTCGACCCGATCATCGCCGTCCTCACCGGATTCCTGTTTGGACTGGCGTTCATTTTTATCCTCGCGGCCATCCGCGCGCTGTTTGCGTTCGCACCGGTCGCTGTCGTCGTTGACGATGCAGGAGTTCTCAACTCGGTCTCGAGCGCTGGCGGCTTTATTCGGGCACAGCCAGTCGGTGCGATCGTCTACTTCGTGATCTCGATCGGGGCGCTGTTCACACTCTCAGCAGTTGCAGGGTTGCTTGCGCTCTTCGAGGCCGGTGCGATCGTCTCGGTGCTCGGCGCGCTGGTGGTGTTGCCGGTGCTTGACTTGCTCAAAAGTTCGCTCTACGTCCAGTATCGCGGCCGACTGACGCCACCGCAACCGCCAGAGCGCCCACTCGGTCAGCAGACGACCGCTGGGCTTCGACGCGGCTGGAGCGAGATGGTCACCTTCGTCCGCGGAACGCTTGGCACCCACGCCATCGTCGTCGTCCTCGCACTCGTCTCGTTCTGGGCTGGCTGGCGACTCGCCGACCCCTACACCGACGTAGGCGCACTCGAGGCCTCGATTGCGGCCCGACTCGAGGGGCACATGCCGGTCGCGGCAACGCTCGAGTTCTTCGGAGAATAACTGGATGGTCGCGCTGACGACTGCCTTCGGCGGCGTTGCACTTGCAATTCCGGCGATCTTCTCGCTGGTGTTCAACGGCGTCTTCATGGGCGTTATGTCCCGACTCGAGACCGAACCACTCGAGTTGCTTGCGTTCGTGATTCCCCACGGCATCTTCGAGATTCCCGCGATCTTCATTGCGACAGTCGTGGGTATCTCACTCGGGATTTCGTGGTTCCGAGCGGTTCAGGGACGACTCAGCCGCGTTGCATTTGCCGATCGCCTCGAGCGTGCGTTCTGGGTCCTGATCGGCGTCGGGATCTTGCTGGCGATTGCCGCAGTGGTCGAAGGCTTCGTGAGTCCGTACTATTACGACCTGTTCCTCTAGCGAAATGATTGTGCGGCGGGTCCGGCCCGACGCGCGATTTCGACCGACCGACCGCCGGGAAACACCGAACCAATAAAGGCCGGCCGGTCCGTCGTGGATGACATGACGACGACGCTCGGAACGGCGAGTGCCGCACCCGGGGAGGTCGATACGGGTCGTCTCGAGGTCGGTGAGACTCGAGACGGGGATCCGTTTGGTCTGCCGGTTGCCGTAATCAACGGCTCCTCATCGGGGAAGACGCTCTATCTGCAGGCTGTCAGTGACGGTGACGAACTCAACGGACTCGGCGTTATCCAGCGCGTCGTGCCCCAACTCGACCCCGCCGACATCTCGGGGACGATTCTCATCGTCGGCATCGTCAACTACCACGCCTATCAGGTCGCCGAACATCGAAATCCGATCGACGACACGAAGATGAATCGCGCGTATCCGGGCAACGACTCGGGCACCTCGAGCGAGCGAATCGCTGCGGCGACGTTCGACGTGGCGACGCGTGCCGACCTCGTACTCGACCTCCATCAGGGCTCAACGAGTCGAATGCTCAACGAGGTTCGCGTCCGCTGTGGCAAGCGCCACCGACTCTACGAGGACTGTCTCGAACTCGCGAAAGCCTTCGGCTGTGGCTACGTACTGGACCAGAAAGGTCCCGACGGCCAACTCGCTCGAGCCGCCCCCGACGAGGGCATTCCGACTGTCGACCCCGAACTCGGCGGCTGCGTCGGCTGGGACGAGAAAAGTATCCAGAAGGGCGTCGACGGCGTGTTCAACGTGCTTCGGTACTACGATTTCCTCGAGGACGCTAACGACTTAGAGCGCCAGACGCGTGCGAACAGTTTTGAGCAGTACGGCTCGCCAAACGGCGGCCTCGTCGAAATGCACAAAGAACTCGGCGAGCGCGTCGCACACGGCGAATCACTCTTTGAAATTACGACGGCCTTCGGCGAGACGAAAGCGACGATCACAGCCGACAGCGACGGGATTCTCTGGCGAACCCGTCGGCTCCCACAGGTCGCAACCGGCGAGTACGTCTGCTCTGTCGGCACCGATATCGACTCCTACTAACATGGCGAGCGATCTCCACTGTCCTGCCTGCGACCGGACGTACACGGCTGGTCCCGACGAACCCTGGCGCTGTGTCTGTGGCTGTGCCCTCGAGTTCGTTGACCAGCCGCTGGCCGAAGGCAATCCGCTTCCCCTGTCGCAACTCGACACCACCGACGGCCTCTGGACGTTCTTCGAATTCCTACCGATTGAACCTCACGTCACCTTCCACGAGGGCTTTACGCCGCTGGTCGACGCCCCAGAATGGGACGCCCAGTTCAAACTCGAGTACGTCTTTCCAACAGGCTCGTTCAAAGACCGCGGTGCGACGACAACCCTTTCGCGAGCCGTTGAACTCGGCGTCGACACCATTCTCGAGGACTCCTCGGGCAACGCCGGCGCGGCGATTGCAACCTATGCAGCACAGGCGGATCTCGAGGCGGACATCTACGTGCCCGCCGACGTGAAACAGTCGAAGCTGATGACGATTCAGCGCGCCGACGCCCGCCCGGTCCGGATCAAGGGAACCCGCCAGGACGTGACGGACGCCTGTATCGACGCAGTTGAGTCGGGTGAGGGCTGGTACGCAAGCCACGCCTGGAACCCCGCGTTCTACGCGGGAACGATGACCATTGCGTTCGAAATTGCCGCCCAGCGCGGGTGGACCGTCCCCGATGCCGTCGTGCTTCCCATCGGTCACGGCACCTTGTTTCTCGGTGCCTACCGCGGCTTTTCCTTGCTCAACGAGGCCGGAATCGTCGATGGCATGCCACGACTGCTTGGCGCACAGACGACCGGCCACGCACCCATTGTCGAGGCGCTCGAGGATGCACGCGAAGCCGATGCGCCAGACGCGGACGAGCGCGAAGACGACGAACCCACCTCCAGTGAGATCGCCGACGGCATCCAGATTTCGATGCCAGCGCGCAAAGACGAGATCCTCGAGGCAATCGAGGCAACCGACGGCGACGCAATCGCACTCGGCGACGACCCAATCGAAGCGACACTCGACCGACTCCACCGGAAGGGATTCTACGTCGAACCGACAAGCGCGGTCGCGCCCGCCGCACTCGAGGTCTACCGCGTAGAGGGCATGATTGAAGAGTCAGATGACGTGGTCGTCCCGCTGACCGGCAGCGGATTGAAAACGCTTTGATACCCCCGGCCCAGAGAGGGGCGTAGAGACCGATGGTCAGCCGCCCACCCGATTACTGTCCGCAGTGTGGCGACGCACTCGAGCCAATCACAATCGAGGAACGCGAGCGCCAGCGCTGTCCGACCTGCGAGCGCGTGATCTGGCACAACCCAGTTCCCTGCACCGGCGTCGCCGTCGTCGACCGCAGCGGGCCGGACCCCTCCGTCCTCTGTGTCGAACGTGGCGTCCCACCTGGCGTCGGCGAATGGACCCTCCCCGGCGGCCACATGGAAGTTGGCGAAGAACCACACGTCGCCGCCGCGCGCGAACTCGAGGAGGAATCCGGTATCTCCGTCGACCCGACAGACCTCGAGATGCTGGATGCGACCGCGCTGGAACCGCACAACGGCAAGCACGTCGTGACGATGTACTACGTCGCAGACCGAACGGACGCAACGGGCGAGCCGAGCGCCGGCAGCGACGCGAACGCAGCACAGTTCTGGACGTTGAACGAGTTTGCGGCCTCGAGCGAGCGGTTCCGACCGGTACACGAGGATCGATTCCGAACAGCAGCCGCGTTTTTCACGAGCGATGCATAACCCGTCGTTCGTTATCGGAATCGCCGGCGGCACGGGAGCCGGGAAGACGACAGTGGCCCGCACCGTTGCCAACCACGTCGGCGAGGCCGTCACCCGAATTCCGCTGGATAACTACTACGAGGACCTCTCGCACCTCGAGCCTGCCGACCGCGCACAGGTCAACTACGACCATCCCGACGCGTTCGAGTGGGACCTCCTGTGCGAGCATCTCGAGGCACTGCTCGCGGGTGAGCCAATCGAGATGCCCCAGTATGATTTTGAGATCCACAACCGCGCAGACGAGTGCGTGACTGTCGCCCCTTCTGAGGTGATCGTCCTCGAGGGCATTTTCGCGCTGTACGACGAGACCATCCTCGAGATGCTGGATCTGTGCGTCTACGTGATGACCGACGCGGACGTCCGCATCCTCCGCCGGATCGAACGCGACGTGGTCGAGCGCGGACGCGACCTCGAGGGCGTCATCGAGCAGTACCTCGAGACGGTGAAACCGATGCACGAACGGTTCGTCGACCCGACGAAAAAGAACGCGGACGTAATCATCCCCGAAGGCGCGAATCAGGTTGCGGTGGAGCTGTTAATTGAGAAGATTGAGGCGGAACGCTCTAGCGGAGACATGGATGCCGGGGGCGAGTCGGCCCCCGAGAACGACCAGAATCAAGAACTCACGTTTTCGGATTCGGCGGAGTAGTGTTCAGGAATCGCTCGAGTAGTCTCACCTGGTCACCGACCAGCGAACCCCGGTGGAACCCGACATTCCTTTAGTCGCCCCCTGAATACGAGCGGGTATGTTCCTCTCCCTACGCGACGAGGTCGCAGACGCCCTCGAGGGGGCGCTCTCGAGCCTCGAGTATCCCACCGACGATCTCGGTCTCGAAGAACCGCCCGAGGATGTCCCGAGCGTCCTCGCCTCGAGCGTGGCGTTCCGACTCGCGAGCGAGGCTGGCGCAGCGCCGCCACAGGTCGCCGCTGAGATTGCCGACGAAATCGACGTGGAGGACCTCGAGTACGTTGGCGAACTCCAGACCCAGGGGCCGTACCTGAACTTCTTGCCGAGTGACGCCTACCTCGCGGACACGCTCGCGGAAGCGACCGACGAGTCCTACGGCGCACTTCCAGACCGCGAGACGAGCGTCGTCGTCGAACACACGAGTGCGAACCCAACGGGGCCGGTGCACGTCGGCCGCGCGCGCAATCCGATCATCGGCGACGCCGTGGCGAACCTGCTTGACTATGCAGGATACGACGTCGAGCGCCACTACTACGTCAACGACGCGGGACGGCAGATGGCCGTCTTTACGTGGGCCTACGAAACCTTCGACGAGGAGGATCTCGAGGACGACCCCGAACGCGACCGCATCGAGTACGACCTCGTGCGCTACTACCGCAAAGGAAACGCCTTCCTCGAGAACGGCTCCGAAGCCGAGGTTGAGGAAGCCGAAGCCGAAATCGAGTCGATCATGCAGGGGCTCGAGGCAGGCAACGAGGAAACCTACGAGCGCGTCAGCGAGGTCGTCGATCAGGTTCTTTCGGGGATGAAAGGCTGTCTCGAGCGCCTCCCGGCGGAGTTCGACGAGTTCGTCAAGGAAACCCGATTCATGCGAAACGGCGACACCGACGACCTCGTGGGACGACTCAAGGAACTCGACGAAGCCGTCTACGAGGAAGAAGCGTGGCAACTCGAGCTTGAAGATCACGGCATCGACAAGAACCTCGTCTTCCTGCGTTCGGACGATACCTCGCTCTATGCGACCCGCGATCTGGCCCACCACGAGTGGAAGTTCGACAACTACGACCGCGCGGTGACGGTGCTCGGTGAGGACCACAAACTGCAGGCTCGCCAGCTTGATACCACCCTCGAGTTGCTGGGTAACGATACCGACCCACTCGAGCAGGTGCTTTACTCCTACGTCAATCTGCCAGAGGGGAAGATGAGCACGCGCCGCGGAACCGGCGTCGATCTGGACGACCTCCTCGATGAGGCAATCGACCGTGCCCGCGGGGAAGTCGAGGACCGCCTCGATGACCGTATCCGCGACGACGATCTGGACAACGAAGACATCGAGCGCATCGCCCACCAGGTCGGCATCGGCGCGGTTCGCTACGATATCGTCTCGAAACAGCCGACGAAAGCGATTACCTTCGAGTGGGATCAGGCGCTTGACTTCGAAGCCCAGTCCGCACCCTACGTTCAGTACGTCCACGCCCGCACCTGCGGGATTCTCGAAGAAGCCGGACTCGAGCCTGAAACCGATCTCGCGGACCAAGAGATCGAACTCGAGGCGCTCGAGGCCGATCTGCTCGAGACAGAGGCCGAAGAGGACCTCCTCGAGACCATCGCTCGGTTCCCCTTCGTTGTTGACGAGGCCGCCGAGGACCTACAGCCACATCAGATCGCAACCTACACGCGAACCTTCGCAGACCGGTTCAACGCCTTCTACCGGGAGTGTCCCGTGCTCGCCGACGATGTCGACCCAGATGTTCGAGAGGCACGCCTCGCGCTTGTCGCGGCCTCGAGACATACGGTCGCGAACGCACTCGCGATTCTCGGTGTCGAAGCCCCGCGGTCGATGTAGGCACGCTGGTGGCGTCGCTATTGGGTACAGGCACTAAAAAACGGAAACCGTGTCGTGGCCGAACGCAGTTGTCGTGCGATGAGGACGGAATTCGGTATCGCAGACCGTTTCAGTCTTTGGTCTCGTAGACCTTGTCGCCGAGTTCTTCTTCCGTCATGTCCCCTTCCATGTAGTCGATAATCCACTGGACATCGACGTACACCGAGAGGACGCGGTTGCCATCGTACTCGATAATCAACTCGAGGGTGTGGATCTCGGCGATGAACGACTCAGGGTCGTCGATCGACTTCTCGAGTTCGTCGCCGAGTGTTTCGAACTCTTTGCGGAGTTCATAGGAGTCGGTCGTGTCGGTGCGAACGACGATATCGAGCGTGTCGTCTTTGCGCTCAACGCTTTCGACGGAGAGCTTGTCG
This sequence comes from Natronolimnobius sp. AArcel1, assembly GCF_011043775.1. NCBI lineage: Archaea > Methanobacteriati > Methanobacteriota > Halobacteria > Halobacteriales > Natrialbaceae > Natronolimnobius > Natronolimnobius sp. AArcel1. Next base: position 814,476 of record NZ_JAAKXY010000001.1, read on the forward strand.
CTGTCGAACGAGACATCACCGCTGTAGCCGGGGATGTCGTCGTGATCATCATCATCACGATCATCGTCGTCGTCGTGATCATCGTCATGATCGTCATCGTCGTGGTCAGTTAGTGAGTCTTCACTGTCGTTGCTTGGGTCGTCGTCACCAGTCTCGGAACTGGAACAGCCCGCAACGATCGTTGCGAGCGCGGCTCCGCTTCCAAGGAGGATCTTTCGTCGCTCCATGCTCAACCGGTCGAGAGACTCGAGGATTAGTAATTAGCTCGTACCAGTCTCGGCGTGAAATGAGGTCAAATTCACCACCGACAGAACTGGTTTTGACAGCGACAGCGTCTACAAACAGCGATTTCAACACTCGAGCGACTGTTCACGAACGCAAATTGGTATGGAAAGGTGACGTTTTTGATTTGGTGACTATCTTGGTGTCGGAGTAGTCACCGCCTTCGATGAATTCTGCGGCAATATCGTATCAGAATACGGTTCCAGGCAGTGCCTACTGTGTCGATACCGGTGTTTCACTGACTACTGACCCACGGTTCAACCGCTACCGACGGTGGTCACTCGATGCGATCAGTGATCGGATTCAGCTTCGGTGATGGCACTCGAGACGTCGTCGGGTGCGGCCTCCTGACTCGAGCCCGTTTCGTCGTCCTCATCTGACTCGTCGTTACCGTCAGTGTCAGCGTCGGCAGCTGGTTCGGCTGGCGTTTCGGTCGACGCTGCTGGGTCGTCAGTGTTGGACGCGGATTCTGACGACGACCGTGTGCTCGGTGGGTTGAGTTCAATGCCAGCGAGATCAGCTGCGAGCGTGCGATACGCGATTGCGGCCGGCCCTTCGGCGTTGTAGACAACGAGTGGCGTGCCGGCGTAGACGCTTTCGCGTGCTGCGCTGTCCTCTGGGACCGTCCCGAGCAGTGGAATCTCGAGTCTGGCAGCGATTTCCTCGTAGGAGATATCGCTGCCGGGGTGGGTTCGCGTGACGACGAGGCCGGCAACGGAGCCATTGGCACGGGCGGTTAGTTCAATCGTCTTTTTCGAGTCCTGTACAGCAGCGGGTTCGGGCGTCGAGACCACGAGGACAGCATCGGCGAGTCCGAGTGGCAACACGGTTTCGTGGCTGATGCCGGCGCCGACATCAAGCAAGACGTAGTCGTACGCCGTTCGAAGATCGTTGATAACGTCGCCGAGGCCTTCGGGAGAGGCTTCAGCGTACTCGTCGAGTCCCGTTCCACTCGGGACAGCGACGATGTTGTCTGCCAATCGATAGGTGGCGTCCTCAATCGATGCGTCACCGGCCAGCACGTCGTGTAGCGTCGTCGAGTCGGGAGTGAGGCTAACGAACCCAGCGAGGTTCGCCATGCCGAGATCGACGTCGACGACGGCCACGCGCTTGCCCGCCTGTGCAAGCGCCGTTCCGATATTGACCGTCGTCGTCGTCTTCCCGACGCCGCCCTTCCCGCTCGCGATAGCATAGACCGTCTCTTGAGACATACTCGAGTACTGTCCGGACAGTTGTACGGGAACACCTTAAATCGTCACCTCGAGACGAACAGTGAGGTGTCGATAATTTAGCTTCGAACGCGACGGAACGATGAGAGAAGTCCACGGACGCCATGGTCGTGACTGTCAGTTTGACGCGTAGCGTGTCAAAGAATACTTAGCCACAGCACCGTTTTGTACGGGCAATGAGCCAGGAGGGTGAGCAGGAGCAATCCGACCGGAAAAAGTACGAGTTCCGGAAGGTAATCGAGGATCTCAAGGACTTCGACGGCTCCGGTACACAACTCGTAACGATCTACGTTCCCGATGATCGACAGATCAGTGATGTCGTCGCACACGTCACACAGGAACACAGCGAAGCGGCCAACATCAAGTCAAAACAGACGCGAACGGCCGTCCAAGATGCCCTCACGAGCATCAAAGACCGGCTTCGGTACTTCGACACCTACCCGCCCGACAACGGGCTGGTGCTGTTCTCGGGTGCTGTCGACTCCGGCGGCGGCCGCACCGAGATGGTCACGAAAGTCCTCGAGAGTCCACCACAGCCAGTCACCTCCTTTCGGTATCACTGTGACTCGGACTTCCTGACGGAACCACTCGAGGAGATGCTGGCCGATAAGGGCCTCTACGGGCTCGTCGTCCTCGACCGACGCGAGGCGAACGTCGGCTGGCTAAAGGGCAAACGCGTCGAACCGGTCAAGTCCGCCTCCTCGCTCGTCCCCGGCAAGCAGCGCAAAGGTGGTCAGTCCGCCCAGCGTTTCGCCCGCCTGCGCTTAGAGGCCATCGATAACTTCTATCAGGAGGTCGCGGGGATGGCAAACGACCTGTTCGTTCCGAAGCGCCACGAACTCGACGGCATTCTCGTGGGCGGTCCCTCCCCGACGAAAGACGAGTTCCTCGATGGCGACTACCTGCACCACGAGATTCAGGACAACGTCATCGGGAAGTTCGACGTGGCCTACACGGACGAATCCGGCCTCAAGGACCTCGTCGATAACGCCGAGGACGCACTCGCCGATGCGGAGGTTATCAAGGACAAAAAGCAGATGGAGGAGTTCTTCGAGGAACTCAACGCTGGCAACCAGGCGACCTACGGATTCGACCAGACCCGCGAGAACCTCATCATGGGTGCAGTCGACCGACTGCTCATCAGCGAAGACCTCCGGAAGGACGTCATCAGCTACGATTGTGGGGAATGTGGGAATACGGATCGCGAGGTCGTCGACCGGCGTAAATCGACGCCGGAACACACCTGCACCGACTGCGGGGCCGAGGTCGACGCGACCGACGACGACCGCGAGGACGCGATTGACCACCTCATCGAAATCGCCGAACAGCGCGGCACCGAGACGAAGTTCATCTCGACGGACTTCGAAAAGGGCGAACAGCTCTACAACGCTTTTGGTGGCTTTGCCGGTATCCTGCGGTACTCGACGGGCGTCTAAGGCGATTGTTCCCCCGCCCCTGGCTATCCTAACTGACTCGAGAGCAACGGCTGCGATCGGAACTGGCACTGAAAACACACCGGGGCAGGTGTGTCGGGCAGTGATCGGATAGCAGACAACGGTGTGGCTGCCGGTGCTGCTGGCGAGGAAGGCACGAAAGGCCATGCGGGGAGTCGATGGCAACGACAGTAGTTCCCACACTTCTTCGCCAACTGACCGTTGGGTCAGGCCCATTATAAGCTTTCTGTGGACTTACACGTTCGGAAACGGCCTCAGAGCGTTCCGCGAAGATAGACGGCATCATCAGTGATCCGTTCGATACTCCCGGCATCGAGTGGATGGGCATCATCGGCTGCCGTTCCCCAGCCCAGTTTGGCCTTGATCGTATCGGTCAGACTCGGATTGGGGTCGACGTACGCCCGTTCATCACGGACTTCGACGATACGGCCGACCACGGTGCCGTCGGTGTTCAGAACGCGTTTCCCTTCCTCGTCGCTCGTAATCATCTCGCGTGTCATTGGGGCAGGTCGTATTCACAGTCACCGCCAAAGACGGTATGAGTCCAGACCAGTGGAAGGCCAATAAAGCGCCCAAACCGTTGACACACACACTGATGTGTTGTTCGTCAGTAGGATCTAACTGCGTGGCAGTCTCGAGAATGGATGTCGTGTTCGTCCTAGTAGGACGATCCTACCACGGGACAACAGAAGGGTTATGCCGGTAGTCTCGTATTACTATTCGACCGATGGCTGAGTCCCCGCCCCTCCTCGAATCGCTTACTGACCCTCGTATTACGCCGGAGTTTTGCCGTCACATCGACGGCACGTCCGGGGATCTGTATCTTCTCGGTGTCGTCCACGATCACCCCGCAAGCATCGGACGCGTCGAACGCACTCTCGAGGCCGTCGACCCCGACACGCTTGCCCTCGAGTTGCCCCCGGCTGCGGTGGCGCTGTATCAGACGTACGCCGCGGATACCAACGCGGCCGAACCCCCTCGATTCGGTGGCGAGATGAGCGCTGCGATCCGAGCGACCGACGCAGAGATCGTCGGCATCGACGCGCCGAACTGGTCGTTCCTCCGGCGTGTTTTGACCCGACTGGTCGCTGACCGCGCCTCGGCCGCAACGGCTCGCCGCGTGCTCTCGAGTCTGAGCGGCGCGACGCGGGAGGCGCTGACCTGTCGCGTCGCTGCGACGCTCAATCACGCGACGTCGATGACGGTGGCGTACGATGATCCGGTCGAGTATGAGTGTTCATACGATGATCCGCCGATCGAGCAGGCTGACCACGAACGCGGCCACGTCGCAACCGTCCAGGCGCTGCTCGGCAGTGTCGATACCGACGGCAGTGCACTCGCCTATCGCGACGAGACCCGTGAAGACTGTATGAGCGATCGTCTCGCGGAACTCCACACGGACACCGACGGCGATGTCGTCGCAGTCGTCGGTATCGATCATCTCGAGGCGCTCGAGACTTCACTTGAGACAGTCTAACGCGGGCCAAATTCACTGTCGGAGCATCGAAATACAGTGCCAACAGTACGTAAAGGTCGGATCCGCTTCGTTCGTTGCGCCACAGTGTGGGCAGCGAATCGTTTCACCGTCGAGCGAGCGCTCGAGTGAGGGTTCATCGGGGTCGTCGCGGTCACCGTACTCTTCCGGACGGTGTGGATACCGATCGGCTCTGGGCGCTGCTCGAGGCTGTGCGCGATTGGGGTCGCCAAACGATGGTGACTGCGACCGATCGGGCTCGTGACTGCCGGTGTGACCGTTCTCGCGACGAACATACACGTAATACAGTCCAAGGTGGAGAAGGGCGAACAAAACCACGTACCCGATGAGCCATCCCCAGAGCTCCATCGCCATGACATACGTTCTCAACTCACTTGGATATTCCCTGTTTCAGGGATTGTAGAGACAGTCTGAAGCACGTGAGTTATACGGATCCCTGTACGTCAGTTCTGGGTCACCCGCGACTCATCTGCGGTCAGACCAATATTCCGGTCCCACAGATCAGCTTACTGTGGTGGCTGAAGGTCGCGCTGGAACTCGTCGAACACGTCAAAATCCTCAGGCAAGTCGTACTCGAGACGGCGCTCATCCTGTCGGTTGACGCCGGCATTCTCGAGTGGGGTTGCGACGTCTTCCCAGCCTGGTTTGATTTTGACGCTCTGTGCTGGCATGCCAACGGCGATGTGGTGGGCAGGCACGTCGTGCTGGACGATTGCCCGCGCGCCGATGATGGCGTTTTCGCCGACGGTGTTGCCCGCACGAACCATCGAGTCGTAGGTCAGGCGCACGTCGTCGCCAATCTGTGTGTGGTAGTTGCGAACCTCGGTCTGGTCGACGACATCGTGGTCGTGGCTGTAGATGTGGACGCCATCAGAGATTGAGACGCGGTCGCCAATGGTGAGTTTCCCGCGATCGTCTAAATGGACGCCGTCGTGGACAATCGTGTTGTCACCAATCGTGATGTTGTGGCCGTACGTAAACGTAATTCCCTTGAAAAAGCGACAGCCATCGCCACACTCCTCGAACAGATGGTCCGCAAGCATCCGCCGGAATCGCAGGGCGAACTCGACGTTGTCTGCAATTGGGAGACTGTCGAACTGCCGCCAGAGCCACTGGAGGTGCTTCGAGCGCCGAAACACGTCTTCGTCTTTTTCGGCGTAGTACTCGCTCTCGAGTGTCGTGTTACAGGGGTCGTAACTCTGCAAACGAACGCGCTCGGCCGCCGAGACGTCTGCACCAGACTGCCAGCGTTCATAGGCCTCACGGTCGCCCGATAGGTCGATCAGGACGTCCTCGACGACCGAGCAGGTGTCCTCGTCGCTCGAGAGTCGACGGTCGACCTCATCGATGAACTCGCACATCCCCGCCTCTGCCGCATCGGGGAGCGAGACGTACCGCTTTGTCATATGCGGCCTATTGCCCGCAGAGTTGATAGGGGTTCGGTTGTGCGTTCGGCGTGCCGCTTTTTCAGTAGTGACTCGTCGCCGACTGCATTCAACGACGATCCTCGAGCGGCGGTGCCGTGGCCTGCCAATGTGAAAACAAGAGTGCGGGGCCAGCAATGGCACCGATCAGAAGCAAGACGCTCACGACGGCCGTTCCCGGTGTGAACCGGTACGGACTGATCTCGAGTTGCGTCACCGCCAGTACGAGCCCGATGAGAACGGCCACCACCACGAGTGCCAATACTCGCCTGGGCTCGCGGCCGTCAGCATCGTCCATACACTACATCACGGGTGAGCTGTAAAAAACGGTTCGCTCGAGTGAACGCAACTCCCAAGACATCCATGTCGTGGCCTGCCACCCGTATGTGAAGAATACCCATACGGGAAAATGCTATGGGTGTCGCTAAGGCACCTTAGTCTCATCCTCATACATTGGGGCGCTGTTTTAAGTATGAGGGCGTGGGAAATAGTAGTATGTCTGATGTAACGTACGTCCCCAAAGCGTGTGCGTACATTACCCGCCACACGGGTGAACTGCTGGTCTTTGACGGACCAGGCCACGACGGAATCCAGATTCCGAAAGGAACGCTCGAGGACGGCGAATCGCCTCGAGATGGACTCTTTCGTGAAGTCATGGAAGAGACCGGCCTCTGTTCGCTGACCGCACCGACACATCTCACGACCGACGTTTGGACGCGCCGCGAGTCGCCGCCGCGACGCTACGTTCGCCATTTCTATCACACAACCGTACACGAATCGCGCGACCGCTGGACACATACCGTAACCGACGGCGGCGAAGAACACGGTGCCGAGTTCGACCTCTACTGGATTCAGCCCTCGACCGTCCAAGCGCGAGAGTTCGCATTGGACCTCGATGACTACGTTCACCTCCTACCGTCGTATACGCCGGCCGACGGTGTCGTTTCAGCGTCGGACTGATCATCCCAACGCGCGCTGACTGTTTGCAGTGACGACTTACGGCGACAACGCACGCTCGACCGCTTCGGCCACACTTGTTGCCTTCGCTGCCAACGACTCGGAGACGAGTCCATCCGAAACGGCGGCCTCGAGTTCGTCTGCATCGACGATTTCGACGGTCCCATCGGGCGTCCGGATCACGTCGATGTAGAGGTCGACGTATCGCGCTTCGTCCGGAAACAGTTCGACCGGCGTGCAGATGTTGACGTAGGTGCCTTTGGTCGACCCATCCGCCGCTTTGTACGTCGTCGGATACCACCAGCGCCCCTCGCGGAACTTCGTCACCGCAACGTCGCCATCTTCTTTGGGCACCTCGAGTGCGTCGTAGCTGCCGCCGCCACGCATCGAGCGCTCGAGCGTGAGCGAGCCATCTGCGTCCCAGTTGGTGACCTCGCCACGTCCAAGCGAGATGTGTCGCCCGTCGGGTTTGCCGTGGCCGATTGCGAGCCGGTCGCCTGCGGTCGGGCCGAACTGCTGTGAGACGGCGTCGAACGGGAACGCGTCGTCAGCGGTGTCGTTCTTGTCGGTAGTTGAACCGAGAATCCCCTCCGCGAAGTCGACGGCTGCACTCGCTGCTCGATCCGCGGCTTTCGTCCGATGGTGACCAGGCATCGTCGTTTCGACCTGCCGACGCTCAGCGTCCAGCGCAAACCGAGACTCGCGGCCGAACCAGCACCACGCCGTCGCTCGAGGCGTCGCTAGCTCTGTCGGCTCGCCATCCGAGGGACCCTCGGGCGCTTCGGCGAGTGCGACCTCCAAGGCGTTCGCTCGCTCGATGATCTGTTCGAGCGCAGTTCCCATCGCCTCGAGATCGGCGTCAAGTGCGCTATGCTCCCAGTACAGGCCCCAATCGTCCGGAACCGATGGCGAGAGCAGGTCGGTCATGCCGACGAGTTCGGTTGCGCGCTCACCTCGTCCGGCCGCGGAGACGCCAGTTCGGTCCTGCGAGAGCGAGCAGAGCCCGCCTTGAACCTCGAGCGTCGGCTGAACTCGCGGCTCGTCGTCGGCCCACGGCGGCGTCGGTTCTGTGACCTGGACGCGATAACGATTGCCCTCATCGACGTAGCCATCGACGTCGTCGTACGGCAGGTAGCCGCGTCGGCCGTCGCCGAGGTCCACTGTTGCACCGCCACCGCCCGCGGCGTCGATCACCTCAGCGTCGAACACCGCCGCACGCGGGACGTCGTCATCCCAACGGAAGGTGTCGATTTCGAGGCCCTCGAGTTCGGTGAGGACGGTTTCGACCGCCTCGCGGTTGCCAGAGACTTCGAGTCCCTGTCGGTCGCGTGTGGTCTCGATACGAACGTCGGCTGGTGCGGTCTCGAACTCGTCGTCGAAACGTTCCTGAATCGGGTCCGAGGCCTGGACAACCTCGAGGCCGTTTTGCTCGAGGCGATGGGTGATCGCGGTGGTGTAAATCCCACGGACGCGAACCGTCGTCATTGGAGTGTCTCGCGGTCGGCCGCGAACCGGACCCGGTCGTGAATCGTCGGCCCAAGCGTGAGTTCGACGTACTCTTCGTCTGCATCGAGAATACGGCCGTCCTCAACGAACGCACCCCATGTCTCGAAGCGCAGCCAGCCGCGCATCTCGGCTGCGTGTGTCGTCACGTCGAGGAAGTCAACCGAGTGTTCTGGATAGTCCGTACTCGAGTGAGCCATATCCATGTCCGAGTAGACCGTGTCGTGGCGGTCGAAAAAGTCCGCAAGCGCGTTCGCGTCGGCATCTACCGCCTCCGCGATTGCCGTCGACGCCGTCTCGAGGTCTGCGGTCTCGAGGCCGACGGCACGCAGCGCCTGTTGCGTTCGCTGGTCGAAGTGCATAGGGAGGAGTTAGAACGGGTGCAACTTTGCTGTGTGGTTTCTCGGTTCGCTGGCGGTGGCGCTCGGCCTCAGCACGTCCATTCGGACCGAACGCTTACCGGAAAGGGCACTGTAGAGCCAGTATGGCGCGCAAGCGCGACCCAGTCGAGCAAGCAGACGATCAGTCCCGAGACCTCTATGAGGTGTCGACGTGGGAGCCACGCTCGGCGCTGGACCGCCTCTCGTCGCTCATTTATTCGTTGCTTAGCTACGGGTTTCAGGGCATTGTTGTCGGCGTCGCGCTCATCATCACCCTCGTGTTGCTCATCCAGCCAGGGGTTCTCGTGCTCGAGGATCCGGTGCTTGGCATCTTTTTCGGGCTATCTGTTGTCCCCGCAGCATTGCTGGCTGGCTTCATCTGGTATACGGATATTACGTCGAACGAGCCGCTGAGTCTTCTCGTGGCGACGTTCGTGCTGTCGATTCTCTTTGCGACGTTCGCCGGCGTCGTCAACACGTATACGCAGCCGTACTTTCAGGCGATACCGTTGGTCGGACTCGTCCTCTATTTCTTCCTGATCGTCGGTCCCGTCGAAGAGGTGGTAAAGCTGCTTGCGGTCCGGATGTACGCCTACCGGAGTGACTCTTTCGACGCAGTTATTGACGGCGCAGTCTACGGCGCGGTCGCCGGACTTGGCTTCGCCGCGGTCGAAAACATGCTCTACATTTCTGCTGAAGTTGCGACGGCTGAAGCCAGTCCATTCGCGGCGGCAACTGGCATTACGACCGTCCGTGCACTGGTCGGACCCGGCCACGTCATCTTTTCGGCAATCGCCGGCTTCTATCTCGGCCTCGCGAAGTTCAATCCTGACAAGGCCGGGCCAATCGTCGTCAAGGGACTGCTCGTCGCTGCGGTCGTCCACGCGATGTACAACGTCACCGTAGGAGTTATCCCGGGCATGATTACGACATTGGTTCCGGTTAGCTTTGGACTGGCATTTATCGCCTACGTGATCCTCTATGACCTCACCGTCGGCTACTACCTCTATCGGAAGATTTCTCGCTACCGACGAACATACCGCGAGGTCAGAGACGACACCGGCGACCCACCAACCGCAGAACTCACCGAGTTCGATCCGCCAAATCGACAGCCCTGACCGCCTTCTACAGCCGTCCTACCAACAGGGACATTCATGAGAACATATATTTCACTGGGCACAAAACTGTCGGTATGGTTCTCGCTTCGGTCGTCGCATTCGTTGTTGCACTGCTCGCCGGTGGACTGGCGATCTATATCGGTGCGGCAGTTATCGTCGACGCCGACGACTACGGCCACGCGGTCGTGACGGCTCTCTTCGGCGCGATTGCGTGGGCATTCACGGCCTGGATCCCGTTCATCGGCCTGTTTATCGCCCTGTTCGCCTGGATATGGGTCATCAACTGGCGCTATCCCGGCGGTTGGGGCGCTGCCGCAGCGATTGGGATTGCGGCTTGGGTCGCTGCTCTCGTGATCCTGTTCGTGCTCAATACCGTCCTCAACCTCGGCGTTGGCGCGTTCGGCGTCCCCGGCGCCTAAACGGAATCAGCCCAACAAAAATCGCTTACTCGAATCGCGCTTCTACCAGTCGTTCGACGTACTTCGAGAGCACGTCGACCTCGAGGTGAACCGAATCACCTACGTCTTTGTCCGATAGCGTCGTCAACTCGTACGTTGTAGGAATAATAGCGACAGTCACAGTCTCCGCTGATTTGTCCAGAGCAGCGACAGTCAAACTGATCCCATCCAGCGTGATCGAGCCCTTTTCGACGACGTAGCGTGCGTACCCCTCAGGGAGGTCGAACTCGAAGAACCAGTCTTCGTCGACGGATTCGACGCCCGTCACCGTCGCCACCGCGTCGACATGGCCCTGCACGATGTGGCCGTCGAAGCGCCCATCGGCTGGCATCGCCCGCTCGAGGTTGACCGAGTCGCCGACTGCGAGCTCACCTAGATACGTCCGTTCGACGGTTTCGGTCGCCAGGAACACTTCGAACCACGAACCGTCTTCGAACTGCTCGACCGTGAGACACGCACCGCTGACACTGATGCTCTGGCCGTGTGTCAACCCCGTCGCGACTGACTCTGCACGAATTCGAAGCCTGAGGCCGTCGCTAGTCCGTTCGCGCGTCGCGATCTCGCCGGTTTCCTCGACGATTCCCGTGAACATACGCGGAGATACCAGCCCACAGCTAAAGACGTTCTGAATCCGAGACGCGTTCCAGTTCCGTGATGGGTGCAGTCGGCGGTCTTTTGGGAATCGCCACACTACCACGCAGCAATGGCCGGTCTCATCGAGACGATCAAATTTGCGGGCGTGCTCATCTTTGCACTCCCTGCTGCGCTTGCTGGCCTCGAGTTCCTGCTCGTTCGCGGGCAGACGTTCGTCGGGGTCGGATTACTTATCCTCGCGGCTGGACTCCTCGTGCTCCAGCGATATCTCACGACACCAGGTGATCTGCCGGGCGTTGCCGCAAAGCGCGCCGTCAGTTCGATCGTGGACAACCCAGAATCCGAAGAGGACGAACGCCGACCACGGGACTGATTTTCCCGGTGTCACAGACGACACCAAGTGACGAAACAGATCGGTGGTGGCTATTTGGTCGTCCGCGCTGTCGATATCTCGATGGTCGACGGCGACTCCGTACTGCAGGACGCTCGAGAGCGACTCGGAACGTCCGGACGGCGAATCGATCGGTCGGAACAGAATCGAATCAAACGCTGGATCTTGTTCGACGGGAACCGTGAACGGGTGGCCGTCGGACTGCTCGCGATCGTGTTCACCGGATTGCTCGTCCTTGGCGGTCTCTGGCCCATCGAGTATCAGGAACTGTTGAGCGAGACGACAATGGTCCAGACGGTGTTCAACACGCTTTTGAGCGGGACGATCTTGCTGGTCTCGATCGTGGTTTCGATCGCCGCCGTCGGCATTTCTCAGGAACTAACCTCACTTGGTAATCAATCCGAGCGCGTCGAGACGACAATCGAGTTTCAGGGCCAAATCGAAGACCACGGACTCGTCGAAGTGAGTCCGGCGCGACCGGGACAGTTCACCGCGGTCGTCCTCCGATCGATCAAAGACCAGGCCGACGAGTTACAGCGACTCGACGGCAACGCAGACGCCGATCGGGAACCCGATTACCGGGAGGACGTCGACCGACTCCGTGCGGACATCCACGCCAACACAGAGGAAGTGTTGACAACTCTTTCACGCGTCCCGTATGGGTCGACGGACGAACTGCTCACCGGATTGAACTACGACTCCTCGTGGCAACTCTACCAGTCGCGACGCATCCTCACGAAGTACGACGAGCAACTTACCGACGACGAGCGAGCAGTCATCGCAGACATCATGGACACGCTGCGCACGCTCATGGTCTGTCGCGAATACTTCAAAACCCTCTACTATAAACTCGAGCTCTCAGATCTCTCGACGACGCTATTGACGGTTTCGCTGCCGACGATTGTCTTCATCACGTACGTGCTGCTCGCACTCGACACCGGGCTCTTTCCGGATGTTTCTATCTTCGGCTACACGCCGCTGACCGTCTTCATCAGCCTCGCATACACCATTGCACTCACCCCGTACACCGTCCTCACCTCGTACGTATTCCGGGCAGCGACAGTGACCAAACTAACACCAGAAGAAGGTCCGTTCGTCCTCGATACGGAACGAGAGACAGCCTATGACGACCCTGAACAGTGAGTCGCATCAATTCACTCCAGAAGCGCCGCCGGCTCGAGCGAGCGCGATGGTGCGCCAATCCACGACACGCCCTCCTCCTCCTTGGCGAGCACGTCTGCAAGTCGAAGCCACTGTCCATCCGCAAGTTCAACAGCCGCCTCGAGGCAGACAAGTGACCCAGGTTCGATCGAATCGGCACCTGCACGCGGTCGCTCAGCAGGCTCGAGACCGATTCCTGCGACTCGTGTTTCGATCTCACCATCCTCACCAAACGCTCGAATTTCGGCCTCGAGGTCGGCTTCGACGGCTCGAATCGATTCGGGTCCGGCCGTGAGCATGGACTGACTCGAGCGAAATGCCTGCGTGAGCGCAACGTGGGCGCGGCGCTCGCGGCCACCATCGCTGTCGACAACGAACGTCCGGATAAGTCGACCGTAATAGCCCGCGGGGCCGCGTGGCTGGACAATGACTGTGAGTGGCTCACCCGGTTCGAGTGCTTGGGTTGGTGTCTGTGCCTGTCCCTGTTTCACCGTCGAGTTCCCTGCGGGAAAGCCACCCGCAGACACGATTGCCTCGTCGATTGCAACGCGAAGTGACTGGGCAGTCACCGGCGTTCCATCCCGCTCGAGGCACCCATCGGTTACTGTCGCACCCGCAATGATAGCGGCTCCCCGTTGCAGTCCCTCGCGTGCGGCCACCTGTGCCGTCTCGATGGATGGCCGCTCACGAGCCGTTTTTACCGCCCGCGCCCGATCACACACGTCGCTCGAGGCCAGTGTCAATCCCGCTGCCTCGAGATGTAACGCCGCGTCGTGGGGGATCGTCGCTGGCGTCAAAACTGTCCGCTCGCCGTATTGATCGACGAGTGCATCACCGAGTGCCGTCGCTGGATGTGCGCCATTGTCTCCGAAGACGGCCCACTCCGTGCCATCGTAGCCGAGTGCAACGACTTGGGTTTGGTCGTGTGTGGGGTGGTCCTCGAGTGCCGACAGACAGTACTGGACAACCGGCGTCTGAGCCTCCCCGACAGTGACGGCTGCACATGCGCCTCGGTCCTCGAGTGTCTCGTCAATGTGTGACTCGATGTGGCGTCGGTGCGCATGGATCCGTTCAGTTCCCTCGTGGGAACCGCGCTCATAGTCCTCCATTGCCCCGTCAGTCACGGCGCTTCGGCTTCAATCTCGTCGCTTTCCTCATCGCTGCTCTCACTGGCATCGACGTACTGCTGGGCTTCTTCGACCAGGTCCTCGAGTGGCTCATCGGTGAGTTCGTTCTTTAACAAAACATCGATTGGCAGCGTCGGTGCGCCATCAACGAGATTCTCGAGGAGGACAAGTCGTTCGCGGGCACGGGACATCCCGACGTAGAAGACACGTCGCTCGTTATCGGTGAGGACGGGAACGGGCGAAGTGGTTTTCGTGAACTCTTCGACACCGGGAACGTCCTCGGGGTCATCGACGGTTGCAACCATCTGTTCGACGACCTTTTCGGTCAGGTCAGTGCCGACGATGACGTGGTCAGCTTCACGACCCTTTGCGGAGTGGATGGTGCCGACGCGGACGCGGTCGGTTTCCATGCCGCGGTACTCGCCGATTGCAAAGTACGAGCGAATGCTCTTTTTCTGGAAGTTCGTCACCTTACGGACCATATCCGACGCAGAGGCGCCATCGGGCATGAACGGCACGTGGTCTTTGATGACACGTGACGGGATCATCAGTTCTTGAAGGTCCTCGATACCGGCTTCCTCTTGGCGCTCGTCGATTGTATCGAACAGTTCATCGCGCTCGTTCGTGCCAAACGCCGAGTCCTGCAACATATCGGCGAGGCGTCGTGCCTGGAGGCCAGTCACGTCATCGCCGTTATCGATTGCTTCGACCGCACGCACGTATTGGGTCAGTCGATCAGTCCACATCCGCTGGTCGGTCAACGAACTGAATGGCACACCCTCAGTGATGAACTCATCGATGAACTGGAACATCTGGTAGCGTGCCCGGAACAACACCATCACCGAGCCGTCGCTCTCAACGAGCGTTCGGCGGACGTTGCGTACAACATCGAGCATCGAGGCGTTCGCTCGCGCTTCGACCGCACCGCCTTCCTTGCGCGGTTTGAGGTCTTTGTCCTGACGCTGGTCGATATGGCGAATCTCCTGATTGACCGCGTTCAACACGTTCGAGGGCAATCGATAGGAGTTCGGGAGAATAATGTCATCGTCGACGTCCTCCTCGAGCAAGAGTGCGGGATCGGCACCCTGCCATGAATACACGACCTGGTCGTCGTCGCCGGCGATCAGCACCTGCTCGACGTGCGGTTTCCACTCTTCATAGACATCGTACTGCAGCGTCGTGATGTCCTGAAACTCGTCGATCACCAGGTAGTCGACGCTTGGAATCAACGAGCGCTGTTTGACGCGCTCGAGCATGTCTGCAAAGCCAATCTTGCCCTGTTCGCCCTTGTAGGTGCGCCAGCCGCGAATCGCCTCGGGAACGTCGATCCGGTCGTCGTCGCTCGGCCAGGTTGGCGTGTACTTATTGCCTTCCTGGGCATTCGAGTCAATCTCTGGAGGAAGGCGAACCTCCTCTTCGTCCCACTGGAAAGGCACGTCGTACCAGTCCGAAACGTCACGGCTCGTTCGCTGGAGCCACTGACTGGTCGCGATAATCTTGTTTCCGATCGTCGTTGACCGCGCCGTTCGGCGGCCAGCACCCGAGTACTCGTCTTCGAACTCGAGGCCGAAGTCCTCACAGAACTCCTCTTTTTCGGACTCGCCAATAACGTCGTTTCGAGAGAGATCCAACAGATCGTACGCTTTGGCGTGCATCGTACAGACGTTGCCCTGGAGTGCACGTGGACTCTCGTCGAGTCGCTCAGCCAGTCGTTCACGAACCTCCTGTGCGGCCGCTCGCGTGTACGAGACGACGAGGATGTCCCGGAACGTCACGCCATCCTGCTCAAGAATTTCTTCGACGTGATCCAGAAGTGCGGTCGTCTTCCCGCTGCCCGGACCACCGAACAACCGGGTCACCTTCGTCTCCGTAGTAGCCATTGTACCCATTCAAGAGCGCGACACTCTTAAGTGGCGTGGGTTCTTTCGAATGTAATTCCGAGAAGAAGCGACGAGAAATAAATATGACCATACACCACTTACGAGGATGGGTTTCGCGGCGATCGCGCTCGCCGAATCTCTGCCCCATCGCGGATTTTGTCTTGACAATCCGGGCACACACGTGGATTATCGACCCCACGCGGTGTAAACACGCGTGCGTAAGTGTCAGTTACGAACGACCCACAGTTCTGGCATTCCGGCATAGTTTCTCAACAGATTTATCCGCAACCACACGCCATAATTGTATCGCCCATATGCAGTAGAATAATTAACCCCCACCGAGGACTCTACCTCAGTGCAGTGACCGCATCGCTATTTGGTCTGTACCGTGGCTTCTAAAAACGCCGGAATGGCGCTGAGTGTGGCAATTTTATGCTATTCGTGCGGAGAGGATACCGGTTGATCGAGTGCTAGTGTCTCGGATCCCACCCACAGACGGTACAGGTCGTTGCAGACTCATCATGAAGCCCGCCACAATCTGGACACTGCTTTTTGTTATACTCTTGTTCCCATCCACTCTCCTCGACGGAGTGGCCGCGGTTGGTCAGGAACTGGTCAAAAACATCGTCGGCATCAGTGGGTGAGGATGCCATGAGCGTGACAATGACTTACACAGTATTAAGTTGTTGGGTTGGTACGAGAGGCTGCCTCATTCTTGTGCGTATGTAACACACTCGAGCGTGATTGTTCATGCGCCCTCTCAAATGGTCTATCGAGTCGATGGAACTGACCCGCGACTTTTTGCCACTCTCACCCCAACACCCGCCTATGAGCGATCTCCGCCTCAACGCAACCCAACTCGATCGCTACTCGAGACACGTCATCATGGACGAAATCGGCCCCGATGGACAACAGCGACTGCTCGAGGGCAGCGTCCTCGTCGTCGGTGCAGGTGGGCTTGGCTCACCAGCGATCCAGTACCTCGCCGCAGCGGGTGTCGGTCGCCTCGGCATCGTCGACGACGATACCGTCGAACGATCGAATCTCCAGCGCCAGATTATCCACGCCGATGCCGACGTTGGCCGCCCAAAAGTCGAGAGCGCAGCCGACTATGTCGCCGCGCTCAACCCCGATATCGACGTCGAAACATACGACACACGGCTCTCTCCATCGAACGTCGCAGCACTCGTTGACGACTACGACATCGTCCTCGACGCAAGCGACAACTTCCCCACTCGCTACCTGCTTAACGACCACTGCGTTCTCACGAACACACCGCTTTCACACGGTGCAATCTACCGATTCGAAGGCCAGATTACGACCTTCTCGAACGCTCGTACCGGCGACTCGAGTCCACCATGCTATCGCTGTCTCTTCCCTGAAGCCCCCGAACCCGGTACGGTCGCAGACTGTGCCACAACCGGTGTCCTCGGCGTTCTCCCCGGGACTGTCGGTTGTATCCAGGCCACCGAAGTCATGAAATATCTTCTCGGAAACGGCGACCTCCTCGAGGGGCGACTGCTCATCTACGATGCAATGGAAATGAGTTTTGAGCCAGTCGAAATCCGACACAACCCGGCCTGTCCAGTCTGTGGTGACGACCCCGAGATTACATCCGTCGAGGACGCAACCTACGACGGAACCTGTTCACTTTCGGCCGACTAACACAGATCCTCAGTACTCGATCCGGGCGTTCCGTCTCTCACCCACAGCCGCGATACGTTCTGAGCCGTCCACTCAACTTTCCCATGCCGATCACCGCCAGGCACGCAATAAATGCGATCGTCCCGAGTTTCCCGCCAGCCCCATCAAAGGCCGGCATCACCGCCAGATACACCACTCCACAGACTCCGCCCGCAAGCCCAACGTGAACCGTGTCGAGACGTGCCAGACTCGACATTCCAACAAACGACGCACAGAACGCAACCGCCGCAAGCATCGATCCAGTCGAACCCGAAAACACCAGCGGAAACGAAATGCCAGCGACGACACCAACCACTCCAGAGCCGACAACGGCCCCCAACCCAAGGCGAGTACTCACAAGAACCGTTACTACGGCACCCACAACCGCAACCGGAACCACCCACGCAACGGCCTCCCACGCAGGCACGCCACCGTCACCGTACTCGAGACCCGTCAGCGCAATCATCGATACACACCCACACATCGCAATCGTCCCGAGCTTCCCGCCCACACCACCGAATACCTCGGTTGTCGCCACGAACACCCCTCCAGCGATCATCCCCGCAAGAACGAGATACTCGAGTGACGGTACGACTGCTGGCGAAGCCATCCCAACAAACGACCCACAGTACACCTGGGCACCGACTTTCGGGACCGCGAGACCAGCGCCGACGCCAACAACCGCAGACGCAAGCACCGGTCCAACTCCAACCGAGGCACTCAACACAAACGTGATCACTGCCCCGACGACGACAGCACAGACCGTGATCAGATCCTGACGCGTGACCCACTCACTCGAGTGATCCGTCTCACTCAATCGCTCCCGTTCACTGACAACTGAAACCGATCCCACAACGAGGAGCCCAATCCCTGCCCCAATCGTCCACCTCGAGGACGGTGACCCACTCCCAATTGCCACGGCGAGTAACACAGCAGGTGTTCCGAGCAAGGCAATGAGACCTGCAAATTGAATCGGTTCGACTGAGTGGTTTCTCCCCGCCACGTTCACACCTGCAGTCACCAGAACGGACACGAGTACGTTTCGATTCACTCGAAGTGTGAGCAGGAAGAAATACAAAACGCTCCGCGAGCCAGCGCGATGGCTCACGAAGCGAAATGTTGTATGAATGGGGCGGCGAATCAACGTTCCCAGAGGGTCGCCCACTCCAGTAGTTGCCGATACGCAGGCGAGCTTATCTTCCGTGTTCGGGATGGGTACGGGAGGCACCTCGCCGCTCTGGCCGCCAAACGCCGATCGACGGAATCGAACCGTCAGTACACCGGAAGACCTAGTCTTCCGAGCCTTGGACATCCGTCCAAGATACCGTAATCGGTGTCTCCAACCGTGTGTATG